>CACYGT010000021.1 GCA_902774075.1 uncultured Bacteroidales bacterium | reverse complement strand
AAATAATCAATCATATATTGATGGATATGTATCATCTTTAGCGTAAAAAATCATTTTTTTTATCACTTTTTTAATATAGTTCGTCCGTTTCCAGAAATTTTATTCTGGTCCCTCTCCGTTTATTAGTCCGGAATTTTATTCCGGTTTCTATGAAAAATACATTTTTCTTACCTTTCCAAGCCAAAAAATTTGGAAATGTCATTTTTTTGTTGTATCTTTGCACTCGATTTTGAAAAAGGTCTCGCCGCCTATCGATTTGCATCGACCAAGCTCGGCACTCACCTCTCTTCCCCTCCTCAGGTTCAAAAAATACCCATTTCATACCCCGGAAGAGACTCGGAAGTGACGCGTCCTAGACCTTATTAAAATTTAAAACTTGTAAAACACACATATACAGTCTATTATAACTCATGTCTAAGCACTTGAAAAATATCATTATCGACGGTTTAGCAGACACCTGTGCGACCTTTGTCTCACTCCCGCCCAACTCCACGCCTCACACCAAAGGTGTGCGCTATTTCACGCTCTGTGCAGCCATCACAAAAATCCGCGGAGCTATGGACGACCTCGCACTCGGCTCCAAACGTCGCAAACACATCATTGTCCGCCCCTCCCGTTTCCGTCCGGGCCTACACGAGCTCTATACCTACCATTTCCCGACACACTGGTCCGCTGCCTGTGTAGCAAATCGCGAACTCATCAAACAGGCTCAGCGCCAAGCGCACGCCCTCGAACATGACTACTCTTTCGAAGGCCTCGAATGGCGTCTCCGCTTCTTTAAGCATTACTTCCACGTCTTCCGCATGCACGAAGATCCCGCGCCCGGCCTCAAACGTTACTCCCGTTTCTACCAATATACCTATGTTTGCATCTACCGTGCCCTCAAAGAAGCAGTCCGTGCAGAGCAGCAAAAATCTTCGTTAGGTGCTCCGGACGTCAGGCCGGAGTCTATCCCTGCCGCCGACGTCACTTTCGAGCCGATAGAGCCCCGAGATATCCTCTCTCTCCCGGTCAAAATCCGCTCTTCTATCCCCCTTGATCGCGTTTTTGACCAAAAATCTGTCCCGAAATTTGCATATATGCAAAAAAAGTTGTAATTTTGCAGCGCAAAATATGTGAGTGTATGAAAAACAATTTTGGATTTGTGCGCGTAGCGGCGGCAGTACCGCGTTTGCGTGTGGCGGATTGCAAGTACAACGCCGAGCAGATTAAGCTTCAGATCGACGAGGCGATCGAGGAAGGCGTAGAGGTGATTTGTTTCCCCGAACTGAGTATCACAGGTTATACCTGTGCGGACTTGTTCTTTACCCAGCAGTTACAGCAGAGCTCGATGCGGGAGTTGGAAGCCTTGTGTGAGTTCACCCGCGGCAAGGAGATCATCGTGCTGGTGGGCGCTCCGCTGCAGGTGGATAACGACCTGTTCAACTGCGCGTTCGTGATGACCGACGGCGAGGTGATGGGCGTAGTGCCTAAAGTGAACCTGCCGAACACCGGTGAGTTCTACGAGAAACGCTGGTTCACGTCCGGCCGTGCGGCGCGTGAGTACACGCCCGGCGGTATCGCTCCGCGTATCCCGAAGATAGAGATATGGAGCGGGGAAGTGCCGTTCGGTACCGATCTGCTTTTCTGCACAAGAAACTATACCTTTGGTATCGAGATATGCGAGGACCTCTGGAGTCCGCTGCCTCCTTCGACGCAGCTGGCTATCCAAGGCGCAGAGATCATCTTTAACCTCTCGAGCTCGAACTGCGTGATCGGTAAACATATCTTCCGCAAACAGATGATCAAGCAGCAGAGCGCACGCGTTCACTGCGGCTATGTCTATACCTCGTCGGGAGTAGGCGAGAGCACAACGGACGTGGTCTTCTCCGGCAGTACGTACATCGCGGAGAACGGCGATATCTTGACGACCGGCGAGCGCTTCCAGCGGGACAACACGATGATCATTCAGGAGATAGACGTGGAGCGTCTGCGCACCGATCGGCAGCGCAATACCAACTTCACCAAGGACAAGACCGGACACTACCGTCATATCAACGTAGCACCGATCGAGCGCGAAGAGGAGTTCACGGCACCGATACACCGTACTTTCTCGCCGATGCCGTTCCTGCCGAAGAAAGACAAGGAAGACCAGTACTGCATGGATGTGTTCGCTATTCAGTCGAGCGCCCTTGCACGGCGCTGGGAGCACACGCATGCTCAGACGGTTGAGATAGGTGTGTCGGGTGGTTTGGACAGCACGCTGGCGCTGCTGGTGTGCGTACAGACAGCAGACCTGCTGGGCTACGACCGCAGCCGAATAGTGGGTGTGACAATGCCGGGCTTCGGTACCAGCGGACGCACCTATCAGAACGCGCTGCAATTGATGAAAGAACTGGGTATCACCCACCGCGAGATATCGATCTGCGACGTGACAACCCAGCACCTCCAGGATATAGCACACGATATCAACAAGCACGATGTCACCTACGAGAACGCCCAGGCGCGTATCCGTACGCTCATCCTGATGAACCTCGCGAACGAACTCAACGGCTTCGTGATCGGTACCGGAGACTTGAGCGAGTTGGCGCTCGGCTGGTGCACGTATAACGGCGACCAGATGTCGATGTACAGCGTCAATGCAGGTATCCCGAAGACGCTCGTGCGGTACCTCGTACGTTATGCGGCGGAGAATATGTACAGCGAGCCGCTTCGCGGTATATTGCTGGACGTGGTGGATACGCCGGTATCGCCCGAACTGCTGCCGACCGATGCAGAAGGCAAGATCGCACAGAAGACCGAAGAGAACGTAGGCCCGTACGACCTCAATGACTTCTTTATCTTCTATTTCCTGCGGTTCGGCTTTACCCGCGAGAAGATCAAATATATGGCCGTGCAGGCGTTCGAAGACCAATACGACGAGGCAACGATCGACAAGTGGCTCAACGTCTTCTATCGCCGTTTCTGCACGCAGCAGTTCAAGCGCACGTGTATGCCGGACGGCCCGAAAGTTGTTTCTGTTTCCCTCTCGCCAAGGGGTGACTGGCGAATGCCAAGCGATGCGTGCTGCATCTAAAATGACAAATTACAAATGACAAATTACAATTTTCCAATACCCAATACCTTTGGCATAGACGCAAAAGCCAAACTGTTCATCGAGTACTACTCGTTGGATGAGTTACGGCAGGTACTGAAGGAGCATAAAGGCGAGCGAATCCTGCATATAGGGCAAGGCTCGAACTTGCTCTTTACCAAGGACTTTGATGGCGTGATCTTGCATTCGAAGATGGCGCGGGCACGGTTCTTGGACGACGAGACGGTAGAGGCGCAGAATGGTCTTCGCCTGGACGATCTCATTGCCCAACTGACCGATATGAACTATTGCGGACTCGAGAAACTGAGTCTGATACCGGGCGAAGTAGGTGCGTCGGCGGTGCAGAACGTAGGTGCGTACGGCTGTGAGGCCAAAGATGTCATAGTGCGGGTACACACCCTTGACGTTGAGACGCTCAAAGAGCGAGTCTTTACCAACGAGGAGTGCAAGTTCGGTTACCGTGACAGCGCCTTCAAGCACGAACTGAAGGGCCGGTATATTGTCACGTCGGTGGTGTATAAGGTCAAGCCGGGCGATGCAACGAAGACCCGCGAGGAGATCATCGAGACGCGAAATGGCAAGTTGCCCAAGGTCGGCGAAGTGGGTTCGGCGGGTTCGTTCTTTATGAACCCCTTTGTGCCGGAAGAGCAAGCCAACGCGCTGCTTAAGCAGTATCCCGATATGCCGCATTTTGCGAGCCCGCAAGGTGTGAAGATTCCCGCGGCTTGGCTCATTGAGCAATGCGGATGGAAAGGCAAGACCCTCGGCGGCGCACAAGTGTGGCCCAAACAGCCGCTGGTCATTGTCAATGCCAACAACGCGAGCGCGCAAGAGATCATGGAGCTCGCAGCACAAGTCAGCGCAAGCGTCAAAGAAAAATTCGGCATTACCATCTCACCAGAGGTGAACTACATTTAAAAAAGATATTCATTATTCATTAATCATTATTCATTATAATGGCTACATTTGTAATCGAAGGCGGACATAAACTGCAAGGATCTATCACGCCGCAGGGCGCAAAGAACGAGGCGCTGCAAGTGCTGTGTGCCGTGCTGCTCACCAAGGAAACGGTGGTCATCAACAACCTGCCGAACATCCTTGATGTCAATAATCTCATCGATCTGCTTGCCTCCATCGGCGTGCGTGTGGAGAAACTCGCAAAAGGCACGTATGCATTCACGGCGCGGGAACTGGACACGGCGTATCTGCGCTCTGCCGATTTCCTTAAGAAATGCAACAAGCTCCGCGGCTCGGTGATGCTCATTGGTCCGCTGTTGGCGCGTTTGGGCGAAGTGACATACGCCAAGCCGGGCGGCGATAAGATCGGTCGCCGTCGTCTGGATACGCATTTTCAGGGCATGGTCAACCTCGGCGCGACCTTCCAATACGACCAGGAGTTGCTGGCCTATCGTTTTGAGGGCAAGCAGCTCAAGGGCTGTTATATGCTGCTGGACGAGGCGTCTGTGACGGGTACTGCCAATATCGTTATGGCGTCCGTGCTGGCTGAAGGCACCACTACCATCTACAATGCCGCCTGCGAGCCGTACCTGCAGCAACTCTGCAAGCTCCTCAACAATATGGGCGCGAAGATCAGCGGAGTGGGGTCTAACTTGCTGACCATTGAGGGCGTCAAGGAACTGCACGGTGCACAACACACGCTCCTGCCGGATATGATTGAGGTCGGTTCGTTCATCGGCATGGCGGCTATCACAGGTTCGGAGTTACGTATCAAGAACGTCTCCTACCGCGACCTCGGTATCATCCCCGACGCTTTCCGCCGTCTCGGTATCCGCATCGACGTGGATGGCGATGATCTGCTTATCCCTGCGCAGGAACACTACCAGATCGAGTCTTTCTTGGACGGTTCAATCTTGACGGTTGCCGATGCTCCTTGGCCGGGTCTGACGCCGGACCTGCTGTCCGTGCTGCTGGTAGTAGCAACCCAAGCGAAAGGTACGGTGCTCATTCACCAGAAGATGTTCGAGAGCCGTTTGTTCTTTGTGGACAAACTGATCGATATGGGCGCACAGATCATCCTCTGCGACCCGCACAGGGCGGTAGTCGTAGGCCATGACCATCAGCGTCAACTCAAAAAGAACAACATGACCAGCCCCGATATCCGTGCCGGTATAGCCATGCTCATCGCTGCCATGAGTGCCGAAGGCACTAGCAAAATCGACCACATTGACCAAATCGACCGTGGCTACGAGGACATCGAGCACCGCCTCAACGCCATCGGCGCTAAAATACGAAGAGAAGAATGAAAAAGTTTTTTACAATATTAGTTTGTTTATTCCCGCTCTTTGTGGCGGCACAGATCGTTGAGCCGGTGAAGTGGAGCGGAGAAGAGATCGGCGACAGTGTGCGCTTGAAAGCCGTTATAGAACCCGGTTTTCATATGAATATCATCGAGCTGGGCGAATACGAGTTCGACGCGGAATACGCTGACTCGTTCGTCATCACGCTCGCCAAGACCGAACTCACGCCGATCCGCTACAACGCTTGCGACGATAAGATGTGCACCGCGCCGGAAGTGTGGACGTTTGAGAAAAAGGTTACAGGTGACGGGTTACAGGTTACGGGGGATAGGTCGTTGTGGATCATATTCTTGTTAGGTCTGTTAGGTGGCTTGTTAGCGATCTTCACGCCTTGCGTGTGGCCGATTATACCGATGACGGTAAGCTTCTTCCTGAAGAAAGGCGGCGGCGTGAGAGACGCGGTGCTGTACGGCATCAGTATTATTGTGCTCTATGTGGGCTTGGGGATCTTGGTGACGCTGCTCTTTGGCGCATCGGCGCTTAATGACCTCAGTACCAATGCAGTAGTGAATATCTTCTTCTTCCTGCTGTTAGTCGTCTTTGCCCTATCTTTCTTTGGTCTCTTCGAGATCACATTGCCGGACTCTTGGTCCACCGCGCTCGATAGCAAAGCGCGCAGTACAGGCGGATTTTTGAGTATCTTACTGATGGCTTTCACGCTGGTGATTGTGTCTTTCTCCTGCACCGGACCTATCATCGGTACGTTGCTCGTGGAAGCCGCAGGACATAGTTTGTTGGCTCCCACGCTGGGTATGTTAGGCTTTGCCATCGCGCTTGCTTTACCTTTCTCGCTGTTTGCGATGTTCCCCGAGTGGCTCAAACAAGCACCTAAGTCCGGCAGTTGGATGGAGTCGTTTAAGGTCGTGCTGGCGTTCCTCGAACTGGCCTTGTCGCTTAAGTTCCTGAGTGTGGCAGACCTGGCGTATGGTTGGGGAATCTTGCCGCGTTGGCTCTTTATCGCCATCTGGATCGCATGCTTTGCCGGCATCGGAATATACCTCTTGTGGAATATCCGCGCTGTCTCTACGACCCGTAAGATCATTCGTGCGGTGGTACTTATTCCTTCTTTGGCTTTCGCAGGTTACTTGGTACCGGGCCTCTGGGGCGCCCCGGTGAAGGCGATTAGTGCTTTTGCACCGCCGATGGAGATAGAGGGACGAGAGGTGTTTAACAACTACGAAGAAGGTCTGGCTTATGCCCGCCAGGAAGGTAAGCCGGTCATCATTGACTTTACCGGATACGGGTGTGTGAACTGCCGCAAGATGGAAGCGTATGTATTGGATAATGACAGCGTCAAGGCACGCCTGCAGAACTACGTCTTCATCGAACTGTTTGTAGACGACAAGCGGGATGGCATCGGCGATAAGAACAGTAAGATCCAGCGCGAGTTATACGGCGCGAACGCCCAACCGTTCTATGTGCAGTTGGATACGTACGGTCAGCAAGTGGCTGAACCTATGGCGTTTACGACTGACCCTCTCGAATTTATAAACTGGTTAAAATACTAATCTATGATAAATCATAAATCACAAATTACAAATCACAAATCTTACGACACCAAGCGTCCGCCGGAGAAAGAGATGATCTTCGGGGTGCGTGCGGTGATGGAGGCGATAGATGCCGGTAAGGTGCTGGACAAGGTGCTGGTGCGTCGCGATATGAGTTCGGCGATCGGTCGTGAGTTACTGCTCAAACTGGAAGGAACGGGTACGCAGATTCAGCGAGTACCGCTGGAGAAGTTGAATCAGTTCACGGACAAGAACCACCAGGGTGTGATTGCTTTCTTGAGCCCCATCGAGTTCACCCCGCTGGACAGCTTGGTCGCTTCGTTGTATGACGAAGGTAAAACGCCGCTCTTGGTGATGCTGGATGGGGTGACCGATGTGCGTAACTTCGGTGCCATTGCTCGTACATGCGTATGTGCAGGCGTTCACGCGCTTATAATAGGTACGCGCGGAAGTGCGGCCATCAACGGTGATGCCGTCAAAGCGTCCTCAGGCGCTCTGCATAGCCTGCCGATCTGCAAGGTAGAGAACCTGCAGAACGCACTGATCTACCTGCATGACAGCGGCCTGCGTCTGGTGGCAGCCACCGAACACACCGAGCGTAACTACACGGAGGTCGATATGACCGTTCCAACTTGTATCGTGATGGGCTCGGAAGAGAAGGGTATCTACGAGGAAAACCTCAAACTCTGTACCGACCAGGTGCGTCTGCCGATGACGGGCGTCATTGAGAGCCTTAATGTATCTGTGGCTGCAGGCGTCTTTATCTACGAAGCCGTGCGTCAGAGAAATTTGAAATCATAAATCATAAATTTGAAATAAACGACTATGGTCGTTTTATACGAAGATAACCATATTATTGCGGTGAACAAGACCTGCAACGAGATCGTGCAGGGCGATAAGACCGGCGATACACCGCTCAGCGAGATCGTCAAAGACTATATCAAGGTCAAGTACAACAAACCCGGCGAGGTGTTCTTGGGGGTGACGCATCGTCTGGATCGACCCACGAGCGGGGTAGTTTTGTTCGCTCGAACGAGCAAAGCCCTCACACGTCTGAACGAGATGTTTAAGAGTCACGAGCAGATCAAAAAGACCTATTGGGCCATCGTGCAAGGGTGCCCCAAAATACCCGAGACGCGGCTCGAAAACTGGTTGATTCGTAACGAGGCACAGAACAAATCGTATATAGCAAAACCGAACGCTAATAATGCGAAGCAGGCTGTATTAAGTTACAAAACCTTAGTTCGCGGCGAAAACTACACCCTTTTAGAGGTTAATCTAGAGACCGGAAGGCATCACCAGATACGGTGTCAATTGGCGGCAATAGGCTGTCCGGTGAAGGGCGATTTAAAGTACGGAGCCAAGCGCTCTAACCCCGATGGAGGTATCTGCCTGCACGCCAGAAAGATAGAATTTATTCACCCTGTAAGCAAAGAAATTATATGTATCACAGCTCCTGTTCCAAGCGATTCGCTTTGGCAGCAATTGGCTGCATCTGTTCAGTAATGGCATTTGCCTCTCTCCGTGCCTTCCCTGGTGCCGAGGGATTTGGTAAATACACTTCCGGTGGACGTGGAGGTAAGGTCGTGTATGTGACCACACTCGAGGATGATGCCAACGGTACTATCGAAGGATCGCTTCGCTGGGCGATGCTGCAGTATCCGGATGAACCGATCACGGTGTGCTTTGCGGTGACCGGTGAGATACGCCTCGTCAAGGACCTAAGACTGAACAGACGTTCGAACTTCACATGGGCCGGTCAGACTGCACCCGGACAGGGTGTCGTCATCACCCACAACAAGGTTAATTTTGGCGGCTCGGAGAACTTCATTGTACGCAATATCCGTTTCCGTGTAGGCAATGAGGACGCAGCCGGTAACTTCCTTAATGCCAATGCGGTAGGTGCAGAGAACTGCGCGAACTTTATCTTCGATCACTGTGACTTTGGTTGGTCGTCGGAAGAGAACATGAACTCTTTTGACAGCCATTTCTTTACTATCCAGTATTGTATCGTGCACGAAGGCTTGTATAACGCAGGCAACCCCAAAGGCAAGCGCGGATACGGCTGCCAGTGGGGCGGTTCACCGGCTACGTATCATCATAACTTGCTGACGAACAACCTCAAGCGCTCCTGTCGTTTTAATGGTGCGCGGAACAATGACAACGTCGTCTATATTGACTATATCAACAATGTGGTCTATAACTACGAAGGCGGCTCAAATGGATGTTACGGCGGAGAGTGTAACTCGAACATCCAGGAATATAACGGTCTTAATGCAGCGCACGAGGTGAACTTCATCAATAACTACTACAAACCGACGGCTAACACCAAGAGCGAGCGCTATTTCTTTCAGTCCGATGCGGCTCGAGACGGCGCTACCAGCTGGACACCGAGTCAATGGTACGTGAGTGGTAATATCATGGAGGGCAGTGACGCTATCACGAATGATAACTGGCAGGGCGTGAAGGTGTTACGGTACTCCAAAGATCAAGTACGCGTGGATACGCTTATTAGGCCGCGTCTGAACTACTATAACTGGATCAGCGAGGACTCGGTGCAGGGTCGATATGACTTTGAGGCCTTGGCTTATGCCGCAGGGGAGTTTGAGACGGCTCCTGAGGCTTTCGAGACTGTGCTGGACACCGTAGGTGCTTTTCCGCGAGATGCGGTTGAGTTACGCTTGATTGATGAGGCACGAAACGGTACGCTGACCTATACCGGCAGCAAAGAAGGCAAACAAGGCTGGATTGATTCGCCGAACGATGCAGAAGGCTTCTTTGAGTACCCGCAAGCAGAGCCGGTACTGGATTCCGATCAGGACGGTATGTCGGACGAGTGGGAGGTGATGATGGGTCTCAATCCCAACGAACCGGATAACAACCGACAGTTCGGCGAAGGATATACCGTGCTGGAGGGCTATCTGCACTACCTGATGACCGGTGAGATGATGCCCGGAGAAGTGTGGGCGGAAGGAATAGACGACATAAAACCGGAGCGGAAGACCTATAAAAAAATTCTCCGAAACGGAGAATTAATTATAGTGCGAGACGGTAAAGAATATACCGTTATAGGGGCAAGTAGATAATTTGCTTACCGATAAACCATTCTTCGTGGAAGTAATTGCTGCAAGGCGTTACTTCCACTTCTTTATATGGTGCCAACTCGGCATTGAGGTCTCCGCCCTTAAGTACAATAAGGCCGTTAGGAACAGCATTGCGGTGCTTGTTGGAGATGTTCTTGCGTACCAACTTAACAAGGTCGGGTAGGGGCATCACAGCGCGGGAAACAACAAAGTCAAACTTCTGCTTCTCTTCTTCCGCCCGCTCCTGTTTGCACACGACATTGGTGAGGCCTAAGGCTGTCGCTATTTCCGAGGCTACTTTGATCTTCTTACCGATAGAGTCGATGAGTAAGAACTGACACTCCGGAAAAAGGATAGCCAAGGGAATACCGGGAAAACCGCCGCCAGTACCGACGTCCATAATGGTCGTGCCTGGCATAAAAGGCAGCACTTTGGCGATCGCCAAGGAGTGGAGCACATGGTGCTCGTACAAGTTATCGATATCCTTACGCGAGATAACGTTGATCTTGCTGTTCCACTCGCGGTACAAAGTGTCAAGCGCAGCGAATTGCTGCGCCTGATGCTCTGTTAGTTTGAAGTATTCAGAAATAATCATTAAACCTTCAACATTAAACCTTACTCTGCCATGTTGGTGAATACGTTCTGTACGTCTTCGTCCTCTTCGATCTTGTCGATGAGTTTCTGTACAGACTCGCGTTGCTCATCGGTCAACTCCTTGGTGTCGTTCGGGATACGAACGAACTCCATGGACTGAATCTCAAAGCCGTTGTCCTCGAGGTATTTCTGCATGTTCACAGCCTCGTTGAAGTCCGAGTAGATGACGATCGTGTTTTCCTCCTCGTCCACGCCGAGTTCTTCTACACCGAAGTCAATGAGTTCGAGTTCGAGTTCGTCGAGATCGATACCATCCTTCATCGTGACAGTGAAGCAAGCCTTACGGTCAAAGAGGAACTGCAACGAGCCCTGTGTACCGAGTGTACCGCCGAACTTAGTGAAGTAGGAGCGGATATTCGCTACCGTACGCATGTGGTTGTCGGTAGCAGTCTCCACGAAGATAGCGATACCGTGCGGTCCGTATCCTTCGTAGTTGATCTCCTTATAGCCCTCTGACGACTTATCGGTTGCTTTTTTGATAGCGCGGTCGATATTGTCCTTCGGCATGTTCTCACGCTTGCACTGCTGGATCAACGCACGCAGACGCGGGTTAGAATCCGGATCCGGTCCGCCCTCACGAGCTGCAATAGTGATCTCCTTACCCAGTTTGGTAAATGTGCGGGACATATGTCCCCATCTTTTCAGTTTAGTCGCTTTTCTATATTCAAATGCGCGTCCCATAATAATGTATGATTTATAATTTCAAATTTCAAATTTATTCCTCTGTAGCCGGTGTTTCCGGAGCCGGGTCAGCGTGCTCCAGCACGGTCTCGTAGGTTACTTCCTCGAAGCTGATGTTGAACTCTACGCGGCGGTTCTTAGCACGGCCGGACTTGGTAGCGTTATCTGCTATCGGCTTGCTGGAGCCGTATCCTACTGCGCTCAGACGCTGGAAGTTCACTCCCTTGGCGATGAGATAGTCGCGTACAGCCTCTGCACGTTTCTCAGACAGGTATTGGTTGATCTCAGCCTTACCGGTGTTATCGGTGTGACCCTGTACCTCGATGATATAATTACTATTCTCAATGAAGAGGTCTGCTATTTGGTCGAGGAGCGGGTAGGATTTCTTCTTGATGATGGCCTTACCGGTCTCGAACTCGATACCTTGCATTGCTTTCTGGAGCAAGCTGCGTACCTCACGTTTTACCTCCGGACAACCCTTGTTCTCTTTCAGTCCGGCTACTTGCGGGCACTCGTCCTTATAGTCAGGCACACCGTCGCCGTCTGTATCCAGTTCGCAACCCTTGGCATCGACATGGCCGATGGCTTCTTTCTTCGTGTTCGGGCACTCATCCAAGTAGTCAGGAACACCGTCACCGTCGCTGTCGAGCGGACAACCCTTGGTGTCGATCTTACCGAATGCTTCTGCCGGTGTTCCCGGGCACTCGTCTAAGTAGTCAGGTACACCGTCACCATCGGAGTCTATCGGGCAACCGCGGGCGTCTACCTTACCGTATGCCTCTTTGGGCGTACCCGGACAACCGTCCTTATAGTCAGGCACACCGTCACCGTCTGTGTCGAGCGGACAACCGACGCTGTCTACCTTACCCCAAGCTTCTGCCGGCGTGTTCGGGCACTTATCGCGGTAGTCTTCTACACCGTCACCGTCGCTATCAATCATACAACCCAGGCTATCCACATAGCCGATAGCGGCCGCAGGCGTACCCAGACAGTGGTCAAGATAGTCAGGCACACCATCGTGGTCTTCGTCCAGCGGACAACCCACCGAGTCAACGGCTACACCGCGCGGCGTGTTCGGACACTTGTCGAGTTTATCCCATACACCGTCTTTGTCTTTATCTTTCTTGTTTGAACCCCAGCAGATAGAGAAGCCGAGGGCGACATTGAACATCTTGGTCTTATCCGGCAAGAGGTACTTCGGTGTACCATTGACATCGATCGCAGCATAGCTTGTCGGGATATAATCCATCGCCAGCGTGAGGTTGATACCGTCGTACGGCATAAAACCGATACCGGCACCGATATTGCTGTACTTACCGTTGTTCATCAGCGAGTAGGTAGCCGCGATATTAAACCAGTTAACAGGTCGGAAAGCAAGACCAAAGGTTACCTCCTCGTACAGGCGGGCGTTATACAGGCGGGTAGCCGATACAACACCGATACCTACGCGGTTGTTCCAGAAATTAGCGTCCAGGCCTACGTTGAGGCGGGCAGAGGTCATGCGGGCAAAACCGCCGCGACCGTTGCTCGAAACACCTACGTTATTGAGTAGCCCCATCAGGTTGGTCTTCACGTCATTGAGCACGCTGTCCATCGAGAACGGCTGACTCGGATCATGGTTGACGTGGTATCTCGGATCACTGTAGTCGATCATTCCTACGCCGTCAAACACGGTGTCCACTGTCGCGGTGTACTTGCCGCCTTTGGTCCAATAGATAAAACCAAGGTCTGTCACAGCCGCACTGATCTGCAAGTTCTCAATAGGCTTCCATGCAAAACCGAAGTCCAACGCACCACCGAAGCCCGAAGGAACAGCGAGCTTAGCTAAGTTCTTGGTGTCCACCAACTGGTTGATATCAAAACTGCCGTCTTGGAAACCCTTGATAATATCAGCTACACTCTTACCGTCGACGAAAGTGTTCATGTAGTCGAGGTTCACCGGACCTCCTATGGTCAGGTCCATGTTTCCGTGGATACGCCATTGGTTAGTGCTGACATCAAACGCCAGATCTTTGGTACCCATCCCGCCATAGACTTGTCCCAGAAGGAACTTGAGTTTACCACCGACAGTCCACTGCTCGTTGATACGATAGCTGTAACCGCCGCTGATCTCCGTGTACATGTTCGCTCCCAGGCCCAGACCGGTCATACTCAGTTTGTTGACACCGCCTGTGAGATCTGTCAAGCCGCCGTCAAAGGGGAAGGAAAGCAGCGCCTTAGGTAAGGTCAGACCGCCCTCAATACGCTCGTTGATACCCAGCGTCAAGAAACCGTTATCTTTGATGCGGAAACCCATGTTCAGAATACCGATATAGGCGTCTCCGTTGATATAGGTTACGTTGTTCAACTTACGCAGGAAAGCCTGTTTGTCCGCATCCGGGTGGAGCGGGGTGATGGTCTTGCCTGTTGCAGGATCAACATACACCAAGTCGCTCAATGTGAGCGAGTTATTGCCAAAACTCATGGACATCCAACCGAGCGGGGAGAAGTTGATATATCCCTTGCTGACGGGTTGGAAAGCAGGGTTGATGGTGTGACGCATCGGAGCGTTCTCCAGGAAGTAGAGCGTCGTCACTTGTTGCGCATGTGCGCTGAGCGTCAGCATTGCCACGAGGGCTACCAGAATCGTTCTTGTCGTTTTCATCGTTGTGCCCTCCTATTATTTGTTTTTATTAAACGGATCCATATACGCGTGCAGATCGGCAGTCAGCGCTATCTGTGCCGATAGGCTGTTCTTGCCCTCTATCACGGTGCCTGCGCTGCTCGCAGCCGCGTCTGTGATACCTACCATGTACGCGATACCTTTGATCTCCTTGAACAGGTTCAGACGTTTCTGCGTCAGCTGACACTTGAGCAGTGTGCCGCCTTCTCCGAAAGCAGAGATGCGAATCGTGTCACTGCCTGTCTCCGGGAAGAGAACGAAGTTACGTCCCGGGATCTCCGGATCTTCGATCGGTTGTTTATCCTTGTTCAGGCAGGTGAGTGTCGCGTAGATATCCATCGGAATACTGTCTGTGATATTCATCAGCAACCATACACCGCCTTCACCGATACGTACTGAGTCAATGAACTGTACGGAACTCAGCAGCGAGTCGATATGATATTGCGAAATCTCGATGTCGCGAATCGTGTCTTGCAGCTCAATGTTCAGACCCTTGTTGAACGAGAACGGGATCTTGATACTCGCGTCCAGATTCACATATAAATCGTTCTGAATACGGATCTGCGGCGTGGACTCTTCATCGAAATTGCAATTGATCTTATACCCTAACTTAGAGGGGAACTCTTCGAACAGGTGATGGATCTCACCGTTCTCATAGCTGTTGTCGAATGTCAGACTCATCTTGGAGGTGTCGCCCAAGGTCTTGAGATCGCTAGGATCTACACCGGGGAAACTGTACAGGAAGAAGTCGTTGCCGTAGAACTTCGCGTAGTGCTTTTGATCGTTCTTATCTATCGTGTACAATTGTCCGTCAAGCTTGACCTGCCCGGCAATCATCGTAGCCATCTGCATCGATATCTCCGGCGAAGTCAACGGTATATTGATTTTGTTGATCATAGCGATCGTGCCCATCAGGGAGTCGATATTCACCGTACCATCTGCCTTCATATCTTTGGTGTTCGTGTCCCAACCCCAAATCGCTTCGATATCTATCTTGCGTTTTTTGAAGTTACAGTCAAGACCCGAAGTGCTGTTGATGGTCGCATTGGTCGGACTCGGGATGCGGTAATAGACGATGGTCTTGAAGACGAGGCTGTCTACTACGTTGTCCATGCCCGGCTCGGCGTGACGATCTTTGGTCAGGTGCATGGTGATATTGTCCATGTTCATCGCCATGTTCTGCCCGAAATCCGAGATCGGCGTCACACCTTTGGTGTAGAGCTCCATGCGCTGCGACTTACCATGACGGTCAATACCCGTACCCAGATCAATGATGATACGGTCCACCCAACTCCAGTCTAACTGCGGGAAGTCCTTACGGTCGATCGTCACATCAAAATTGGCAGTATTGAAGAGCACGCTGTCCACACGCGGTTGGCCGGGTTTGTTGATATCGGGCAAGCGCATCGGCATATCGAAGATGATGGAGTCCGTATAATCCGGCATGTTGTCCGGATAAATGATCATGTTACCGCCCTGAATGATCGGGTGATCAATGCCCCATTCGTCCTTGTACGTCGCGTCCTGCAGGCGTTTGTACAGGTTGATCGTGAAATGTGTGTCGGCCAACTTACCGCTCATGTCGAAGTCATCAAACGAATACTTCTCATGAAACTCCGTTTTGAAAGTCAACACACCGTTCTCGTCCAAGTAAATCTGTACCGAGTCATTGGACCCGAGAAAATCACTTACCTTGGCTTTAAAGCCGCCGATCGGTAGGGCCAACTTAACTCGTGCCTCCATCGTCGTGTCTACATTCTTCAAATCGATATCCGAATGACAACTCGACAACAGACACCCTAAACCGATCGCCAAATAAGCGTAGAGATGTTTGAATTGCATAGTGTTATAAATAGTTTTTGTTTGTTTTCAATGACTAATCGCCAATTTTGCGTGCAAAATTACAAAAAAAAATCCATATATGCAAATATATGGACAAGAATTTTTTATGAAGTGCTATTTTATCGTAAAATAAAGACTTTTTCGGTCGCTCGGGTGAGGGCAGTGTAGAGCCAGCGAAGGAACTCCCTCCGCTCGGAGAGCTCTAATCCGGACAACCATTCTTCGGTCAAGCCGCTGTCTATGTACACGTGCTTCCACTGCCCGCCTTGCGCTTTGTGGCAGGTCACGCAGTACGCAAAACGTACCTGCAGCGCGTTGTAGTACGGAGATTCATAGATCTTCTTGACGAGCTCTTTCTTGTTGCGTATCTCGGGGTAGTCCTCGGAGATGCGGCTAAAGAGCTCTTTCTGCAGCGCGTAGTTGGCTTCCGGCGTGTCTGTGGTCAGGGTATCCAGCCAGATCAGAGCTTCGATCTCCCAGTTATAATCGACCGAACGAAGCGAAGCTTTGGCGAAATGAAAACCGTATAGCTCGTGGCAGTTGCTCAGGCGTGTGATCTCGAACATGTCGCCGTTGGCAATAAACTCCAAGTCTTCGTACTCCTGCGCCCAGAAATAGTTGTTTTTGCTTACCATCACCCGGTCTCCGTTCGACAGTTCGTCTTCTTTCCAGAGCACTCGCGCCCGCACACCGCCGTTATAGAGGTTGGTCATCTTATTGCTCCGCGCGATAATCAGCGTCTCTTCCGCGCCGACCTCGCGCCAACTCTGCTCCAAGGTCTCGATCACTTCCTCCCCCGGCACTTTGATGATATCTTTGCTGTTGGGATTCAGATGAATCAGATTATTCAGATTATTCGGATTATTCAGAAGTTCCCTGATTCTCGTTGCCTCGCTCAGTATGCCGCTGTCCAGCGCTTGACGCGCCACTTCGGTGAGCTGATAGATGACCACTGACAACTGATAACTGTGCAGCATAAAGGCAGCGTCCAAGGCCGGACTATTCACACTTCCTACGGGCGGTAACTGCGCGTCGTCGCCTAAAAGCAGCAGGCTGCACCCGGGACCGTTATATACGTATCGTACCAGGTCGTCTAACACACAGCCGCTACCAAATGGACTCACCTCGCGCTGACCGCTCAGCATCGACGCTTCATCGACGATGAACAGTGTGCGGCGGTGGAGGTTATCGCTCAGCGAAAAAGCCTCTTTGCCCAAGGCTTCTTGGCGGTAAATAAATTTATGGATCGTGTACGCAGGCGCACCGGCATACCGGCTCAGCACTTTCGCGGCACGACCGGTCGGTGCCAAGAGTACACAGGGTTGCTGCACCTTGCCTAAAGCCTTCACTAACGCACTCACCACGCTTGTCTTACCTGTTCCCGCATAGCCCCGTAAGATAAACGCTTTGCGGGAGTCACGGCTCACCAAAAACGCACCGAGGGCCTCAAAAAGACCCTCTTTTTCTGCGTTTGGCTCAAACGGTAACTCCGCTTTGATACGCCCTATAATGAAGTCTGTTAGCAAGCTAATTAATAATTAAAAATTAAAAATTAATATCTTTTTTCTCAAAAAATTTGGTCAATTCAAAAAAAAGCAGTAATTTTGCAGCCGCTTTTGAGTTTTAGGGTAAGTCTTGTACGACCAGCTCCCTCTGAACTCCCCCAGGACTTGACCGTAGCAAGGGTAGGAGGTTGTAGCGGTGCGATACAAATCGCTTACCCTTTTTTTGTGCCTATTCCACTCGTTGTCCTGCCAGATTATAGATATGCCCGTGTCGAATGATGAGTATCTGATCGCCGCGGATGACCTTCTGTACTCTGTCATCTGAAGGCTGAACACTTTCTATATCCTCGCTCAGATCCATCGTGTACGCTTTCCATGCGTTAGGAATGCCGTATCCGTAGCGCTTGGGGTCGGGGTTAGCGTAGCGGTCAGATGAACGCAAGATACGCTCGCGTATCTGCATCGCGTTCTCATCGGGTAGAGCAGACCACAAAGCGGCTGCCAGACCTGCCATCAAGGGCGTTGCAAAACTTGTTCCGCTATTGTACATGATATATCCGTTAGGCGAGATAACCACCGCTTGTGAACCTACCGCACACACGTCGGGCTTGACGCGACCGTCCGCCGAAGGACCGTAACTGGAGAACGAAACGATATGGCCTTTTGTATCCACCGCACCGACCGTCAAGATGCTGTCTGCATCGCTCGGCGCGTCGATCGTATGCCACTCCGAGTCCCCTTCGTTTCCAGCCGCCGCACAGACTAACATACCCTTGCGCGCCGCGATAGTGGCTGCCTGGCTGGCACGCGTAGTACGGCCGTCCAGCGAACTCTTGGGCAGGTTCCAACTGCTGTTGTCGAAATAGAAATAGCCCAGTGAGACCGAGAACACATTGACCCCCAGCGAGTCCGCCTTCTCCAGCGCCGCTACGAGGTTATCCATCTCTTTCGGGCTCTCCGTGTCGGTCTCTTCCGAACGCATCAGGTAGTACTCCGCCTCTGTAGCGGCACCTGTGTAACCCTCCATGATGCCCGAGATTGTACTCAGACACTCTGTGCCATGTGAGCCGGTCGAGCCGTAGAAACCGTCCGAGTCATCTGTGAAATCAAAATGGCCCAATTCCTGCTCTTGTCGAAAACAACTCATTTTCTGTGCGTTATAGAATCCGCCATCGCAAACGGTCATCAAGATTCCTTTGCCCTTGTAACCCTTCTGATGAAGCGACAGGAGGTTGTAGAGTTTCAACTGATCGGTGGTATAATTGATAGAAATCGGGGTGACTTCCGCACGTTTCTGCGTGCGCCAAGGAGCGTACCAATAGATAGGACTACTGTTATCGCGTGTCATCTCCACGTCCGCAACGAACCCCAAGTCCGCCACTTTCTCCGCCAACTCCTTGCTCATCTCGCAAGTCGCTCCGTTGAACCAACGGCTGCAATGGTGGATCTTCGCCCCCATATCTCGCAAACTGTCCATATACAGCGGACTCACCGGATAGTCCATCTGATCCGTCTCAATGCCCCATTTCTGGCGCTGTTCCCAGGCCCGCTCCGACAGCTGCGGCGCTGTCTTCTCCGGCTTGTCCGTAAAAGATACAAAATAAATAAAGAGAATCAATAAAAAAGTCATTATGAATTATTAATTTTTAATTATTAATTGTACCACATTCTCCACGTGTTGAGTGTGCGGAAACATATCTACGGGTTGCACCTTTGTTACCTTATATTTTTCATCCAGCAGCGCGAGGTCGCGTGCCTGGGTGGCAGGGTTACAACTCACATACACGATCCGTTTGGGGGCCGATTTCAATATCACATCCACTACATCGGGATCCATACCTGCACGCGGCGGGTCAGTAATGATCACGTCCGGACGACCGTACTTGGCTACAAACTCATCGTTTAAAACCTTCTTCATATCGCCTGCGAAGAAGAGTGTATTTTTGATACCATTGATATTCGAGTTTACTTTTGCATCTTCTATCGCATCGGGCACATACTCAATACCGATCACTTGCCGTGCCTGGCGGGCTACGAAATTTGCAATCGTTCCTGTGCCAGTATAGAGGTCATAGACCAACTCATCGCCTGTCAACTCGGCAAAGTTCCGCGCGACCTTATAGAGCTCGTACGCCTGCTCCGTGTTGGTCTGGTAGAACGATTTAGGACCGACCTTGAACTGCAGACCCTCCATCTCTTCCATGATATGGTCCTGCCCGAAATATACCTTCACTTCCTGGTCTCCGATCGTGTCATTGAACTTCAAGTTCTCCACGTACAGCAGCGATATAATCTCCGGAAACTCCTGATGCAACCACTCCAGAAAATTTGAAATTTGAAATTTGAAATTTGAAATTGGTTCTCCGAAGGTGACGATCAGCATCAACTCCCCTTTGTGGTTATTGCGCAATATCAGCGTGCGCAGCAGTCCCTCGTGCGTGTGTTCGTTATAAAACGTGAGTCCGTGCGCACGTGCGTACTCGCGAACGCCGTTTCTTATGCGGTTATTAATCTCCGGCATCAGATGGCACTCCTCGATATCCAGCACCTTGTCAAAGCAATTCGGGATATGAAATCCGAGTCCGTAAGTAAGGGATTCCGGGTCGGCTTTTAGGAACTCTTCCGTGGGAAGCCATTTGCGGTCCGCGCAGGTGAACTCCAGTTTATTGCGGTACTCGTAGATATGTTGGCTACCCAAAATAGGACGTATCTCCGGCAACTTCACCTTCCCGATCCGCGTGAGGTTATCTACGATCTGTTGCTGTTTGTATTTCAACTGCTCCGCATAGGGTAGTATCTGCCATTTACACCCGCCGCACACACCGAAATGCTTGCACTTCGCCGCACATCGTACGGCACTCGGCTGCACGATTCGCAGTACCCGCGCCTCCATGAAGTTGTGTTTCTTCTTCGTCACTTGCAGATCCACAATATCCCCCGGCACACAGTTCGCCACAAAGCACACCATCTTGTCTGTGGGCTGACCGCTGACATCTGACATCTGAATTCTCGCTAACGCTTTTCCCTCAGCCGCTACGCCTGTGATCTCCACATTTTCCAGTATGGGTAAATTCTTCTTTTTCATTCTCCAAAACTTTTGCGCCTGCAAAAGTACTACAAATTTTGCATATATGCAAATTTCGGGACAGATTTTTGGTCAAAAACGCGATCAAGGGGGATAGAGGTGCGGATTTTGACAGGGCGAGAGAGGATATCGCGGGGCTCTATCGGCTCGAAATCAACCTCCGAATTGTCATTCGGAGCACCTAACGAAGATTTTTGCTGCTCTGCTTTGGCGGCTTCTTGGAGGGCGCGGTAGAGGCAGACATAGGTATATTGGTAGAAACGGGGGTAACGTTTGAGGCCGGGCGCGGGATCTTCGTGCATG
>CACYGT010000020.1 GCA_902774075.1 uncultured Bacteroidales bacterium | reverse complement strand
TATTTATAAAGCCTAGAATTTTCATACACACTACAAAAAGCGCACAAAATTACAAAAATTATTTGATATACGCAAATCTTTTAGGAAAAAGTACTCTTTTTCTTAAAATAGATGCTATTTGGCGCGTATGAACAGTTGGACCGGTGTGCCGGTGAAATCCCACCACTCGCGCAGTTTGTTCTCCAGGAAGCGGCGATACGGCTCTTTGACATACTGCGGCAGGTTGGCGAAGAACACGAAGGTAGGTATCTGCGTGTTCGGCAGCTGGGTGCAGTACTTGATCTTGATGTACTTGCCTTTCCATGCAGGGGGCGGGTAGTTCTCGATGAGCGGCAGGAACTTCTCGTTCAACTGCGCCGTCGGCACTTTCTTGTTCTTGTTCTCGTACACATGGATCGCCGTCTCGACTACCTTGAAGATACGCTGCTTAGTGAGCGCCGAGGTGAAGATGATCGGGAAGTCTGTGAAGGGCGCGATACGTTCGCGAATAGCCGCCTCGTAGGCTTTGATATCCGCGTTCGTCTTGCTCTCTACCAAATCCCACTTGTTGATGCAGACCACAAGACCTTTCTTGTTCTTCTGGATCAAGGAGTAGATATTGAGGTCCTGCGCCTCGATGCCGCGCGTCGCGTCGATCATAAGGATACAGACGTCGCTGTTCTCGATGGCGCGGATAGAACGTACGACCGAGTAGTACTCCTGGTCTTCGGTCACTTTGGCTTTCTTACGGATGCCGGCGGTGTCGACCGACGAGGTAGAAGTCCTTGCCGAACTTGTTATAGCGCGTGTAAATCGAGTCGCGTGTGGTGCCTGGGATGTCGGTTACGATGGTGCGCTCCTCGCCGATGAAGGCGTTGAGGATGGAGGACTTACCAGCGTTCGGACGGCCGACGATGGCAAAACGCGGGAGGTCATCGAGTTCTTCGTCGGAGTTGTCTTCCTTACGGAAGCGGCTCACCACTTCGTCCAGCAGGTCACCGGTACCCAGTCCGTTCTCTGCGGACACGATGAACGGTTCGCCTAAGCCGAGCTTGTAGAACTCCGCCGCACCGTACTGGTTCTCGAAGGTATCGACCTTGTTGACCGCCAGGATGGTCGGTTTCTTGGCTTGCCGCAAGAGGTGCGCTACCTCGGTGTCAAACTCTGTCACACCTTGGTTGACATCCACCACCAGCAGCACGACGTCTGCCTCGCGAATGGCGAGGTCTACCTGTCGGTTGATCTCGGACTCGAAGGTATCGTCGCTGTTGACGACCCATCCGCCGGTGTCAATGACGCTGAACTCGCGTCCGCACCACTCGGCCTTACCATACTGGCGGTCTCGCGTAGTACCCGCTGTATTCATCACTATCGCCCGACGGGTGCCCGTCAAGCGGTTAAATAACGTGGATTTGCCTACATTAGGCCTTCCCACAATCGCTACAATGTTCCCCATTACAGTCTCCTTTCTCACAGTCGTTACATTGACCGTGACATTTGCCGCAGTGATGCGGGTTTCTTATTGCTTTCAGTTCGCCTTCGGTCACATCGCGTATCTCGAGGATACGTCCTGTGAAGTGCAGGTCCTCGCCGGCATACGGGTGATTGAGGTCGATAGTGACCTTGTCTTCTGTCACCTCACAGACCTGTGCCTTGACGATCTGGCCGTCTACCGTGTTCATAGGCACGATAGCGCCTACATACACGCGCTCGGCATCGAACTCGCCGTCGCCGTTGAAAAACATCTTCTTAGGCAACTCCATGAGTCCTTCCTGGATATACTCGCCGTAGGCGTCTGCTGCCTTGAGCACGAAGTCGAACGTCTCGCCTTCTGCCTTTCCTGCCATCTGCGCCTCAAAAGCGGGCAGCATCATGTGCTCACCTTGACACCACACTAACGGCGTTTCTTCCGTTGCGCGTTCCATTAACTCTTCCTTGCCATCTTCGCCTGCGATATACAGGTCATACGTGGCTTTTACTACTTTCAAATTTTCTATCATAATAGTGTTGTTTACCACCATTCGACACGACCATTGGTCGACTGGTTGCTGTTTTTATCATATTTAAGATCGCTTAATATCGAGGCGTTCACACCGATGTGGAACGTGTAGCTCTTGAACGGCCCGATGGGGTTGATGCTGGCGGTCATGTTCCAGCAGTGCAGGTCGCGGCTGATGTTAAAGATACAACTCGTCACTTTGTTGGTGTCGAAGTTATAGGTCATCGACGCACTCACTTTCCAGCCCTTACCCAGTCCGATGTTTCCGTTCAGACTCAGGTAGTGGGAGAAGCGCATCTTGTAGTACATCTTCTCGTAGTCGAACTCCGAGCCGGCGGCATAAGAGAGAGAGTAGTTGATCGACAGGCTCCAGGGGAACTCGGTCTTGACGTAACCGTCATCGACCTCCGCCTCTTTCTTCTTGCCGCCCAGTTTGGCGTTGCTGACTGTTCCGTCGTCGTTCTGCTGTATGTCCGCGAGGTTCTGCCCTCCGTCATCGTCCGGCGGTGTCTCGTCGGTCTCCTTGCTGCTACTCCGCTTGCCCTGCCGCTCCTGGATCTTCTGCTTCCATTTCTTGATAGTCTGGTTGTTGATGGTATAACTGAAGTTCCATCTCAGACCGCTCCAGTGCGGGAATCGACCGTAGTGCCAGTACTGCTTGTTGGTGCGGACAGGTGTGCCGTTGGCGTTGAGTTGGTACATATATGGGTCCAGCGTCGTGTTGAGGTTAAGGCTGTAGTTGTTCAACTTCGGGAATTTCAGACGCAGGTTGACGTTAAACAGACTCCAGTTCATCGAGTCGGCGGCGAAGTTATAACCGCCCGTCACACCGAAGTTATCGATGAGGCTGATGACCTTGTAGGGCTGCTTACCCGTCGTATCTTTCTTGTTGACGACCTTGACCTCGAGGTTGTTCTGCACACCGAAATTGAGCGTCGCCGAGAGGCCCTTAGGCGCATTGCCGTAGATGCCGTTCTGGTAGCGCGAATAGACTTGTTCGGTCCAGGTCGTGTCACCGTTGGAGACGGTCGGCTGGTTATAGCGGCCGTAGTAACCCCATCCGGGCGTCGAGAAATCCGGGTGATAACTGAAGCTGATGGTCGGCGTGATGACATGTCGGAACTTCTCCACTTTGCTGTTCGGGAACAACTTCTTGAGCGGCGTGTAGAAACCGTAGAGCTTGGTGCTCAGGCTGAGACCTACGTTGAAGTCAAAGACATTAAAGAAACCGTTCGTCGTATCCATCGCGACCGCGTTTGCCGCTTCGTCCCAATGCCGGTCGATCCGCTGGAAATACATACGGTCGGTGATGCCGATGGTCGGCGTCACATTCAGGTACTTAAAGAGCGTGAAGCTCGCGTTGACGGGCAGTTTGTGCTGGATACCTGTCTTCCAGTCGCGGAAGAAATCCGAGTGGAGGAAGTCTTTCTCCTTCATGTTCGAGGTCGAGATACGTCCGTTCATCGTGTAGGTGACGGCGATTTTCTCGTACCACTGCTCCTTACCGCCCACTTTGCCTTTCTTCTTGTTGACCAGCGCGCGGAGTTCCTTAAAGGGATAGACACGGCTCATGCTCACCGACAGTTCCGGCGCGGTAAGCGAGATGGTCGAGTCACTCGTTCGTTGCGTCAGGCTCGCACTCATGCTCAGGCTCCAGGGGCTGTCGGGAAAACGCTGGGTGTAGTTGATCGTACTACTCTTGGTGTTCTCCGAATAGGCGTTCGGGTTGTAGTAACTGTTGATGTTACTGCGGTTATATCCGCTCGTGGAGAAGTTGACGCTCGCCGAGAAAGTGCAATAGGGGTTGAACTTGGAGTCTTGCGAGTGGGTCCACTGGATGCTGAAGTTCTTGCGCGCCGAGTAGTCCGGCAAGTCTCGCTCGCCCGTCACATCATTTCGGTAACTGATGTTGAGACTTCCCGAGAAATGGTACCGCCACACATATTTGGACTGCGCCCGGATCGCCCAAGTGCCTCGCGAATAGATATCGCCGAGGATCTGCAGGTCCATGTAGTCGCAGATGGCAAAGTAATAGCCGAGGTTCGTCAGATACAAACCGCGCGAGTAGTCGTCACCGAACTGCGGCATCAACAGACCGCTCGAGTACTTGTTCGTGTACGGGAAGAAACCAAACGGGATCGCTAAGGGTAGAGGAACATCGCCCACCACCATATACGCCGGTCCGGACGCGATATAATGACCCGGTTTCACCTTCGCTTTGGTTAACTTGAGGTAGTAGTGCGGGTGGTCGTGGTTGTCGCAAGTCGTGTACTGTCCGCCCGCCATTGTCATGATATCGTCCGGCAGTTTCTTCGTGCGGTCCGACACCAGATAGCCCTCGCCCTGCTGGGTCACTACGCGACGGATATAACCCTTCTGCGTCTGGATATTATATGTGATCTCGTTCGTCTCATAACTGGATGAACCCTCTTTGAACACCGGCTTACCTTTCCACTCTTCCTCTATATCGTCCCACACCCCGTGCGCGTAGATGAGGCTGCTGTCGACGTTCATGCGTATGTAGTCGGACTCTAACTCCATCGTGCCGTATTTGAGGTCTCCCTTACCGTGCAACATCGCCGTACCATTCCCCATCATAATCATCGAGTCACTCGCCTGGTAGTGCACCGGTCCTTGCAGTTTGTTACTGCTCTTTGGATGAGGTGCTGAGGCTTGTGCTGTATCTATTGGCGTTGCTTGTACTGTATCGGTCTGTGCGGCCATACGCTCCTGGCTCCACCCCGTCGCCAAACAGAGCAGAAAAGCCATCACCATATATGCACGAACGCGTGTACGCATAATACGCCAAAATAAAATCGGCCGCAAAATTACTACTTTTTTTTGACATATGCAAGAAAAAAGAAAATTATTACAAAAAGAACAGAAGTTTTGTCCAAAAATTTGCACATATGCAAAAATTGTAGTAATTTTGTAGCCGAATTGAGTTATGGCAACAATTTGTGCGATATCAAGTCCTTACGGAGCCGGCGGAATAGCCGTCATTCGTGTGAGTGGAGAACAAGCAATCCCAATCGTGGATAGCTTGTTTGCCGGACGTGTGTCTCTCTTAGATGCCGCCCCCAATACGGTGCATTTCGGCCGGATTCACCGGAACGATGAGACCCTGGACGAGGTGTTGTGCTCGGTGTTCCGGGCGCCGCATTCGTTCACCGGCGAGGATACGGTAGAGATAGCTTGTCATGGGAGTATCTATATCCAGCAGACCTTGATCCAATGGTTGATTGACGCGGGTTGCCGCGCCGCTGAGCCGGGTGAGTTCACACGCAGGGCGTTTCTGAACGGTAAGATGGACTTAGCGCAAGCCGAGTCAGTCGCAGACCTGATCGCAGCGCAGAGTAAGGCGGAGAAAGATCTGGCGCTGAGTCAGTTACGCGGCTCAGTGTCGAACGAGTTAGCTTCGCTTCGCGAACGACTGCTGCATTTCACGTCCCTGATTGAACTGGAGTTGGACTTTGCCGACCACGAAGAGTTGGAGTTCGCGGACCGGACGGAGTTGAAGAATCTGGCCGACGAAATCGAGACAAAGTTACAAGCTCTGCTCTCTTCTTTCCGAACCGGTAATGCCATACGAAATGGTATTCCGGTAGCGATCGTAGGTGCACCGAATGTAGGCAAATCGACCTTGCTCAACGCGCTACTCGGCGAGCAGCGCGCGATCGTAAGTGATATACAAGGCACCACACGCGACACCATAGAAGACACCTTGGTGCTGGACGGCATTCTCTTCCGCCTCATTGACACGGCAGGCCTAAGAGAGACGAGCGATACGATTGAGAATATGGGCATAGAGCGAAGCCATCAAGCCATTGAAAAGGCACAGATTATTGTGCATGTGATTGACGATTTGACGATTGACGATGTACGATTGATTGACGAGGGAGTGAAAGGGACGATTATAGAGGTGCTCAATAAAATTGACCTTTCACCCATTCATCCCTTCACCCATTCGTCCGTTATTCCCATTTCTGCGAAATACGGCGAGATTGAACCTCTAAAGCAGGAACTGGTGCGTATAGCCAGAGAGTCGATGCAGACGAGCGCGGTGATGCTGAGTAATGCTCGTCATTATGAGGCTGTTTCGCGAGCTCATGCCGCGATTGAGCGTGTGCAGCAGGGACTGCAAGACGGCCTCTCCGGCGAACTGCTGTCGATGGATCTGCAGGACTGCCTTTCTGCCCTCGGCGAGGTAACCGGCCAGATCACGAATGCCGAAGTGCTCCAAAATATTTTTAGCAAGTTTTGTATTGGAAAATAAGATATTCATTATTCATTATTAATTATTCATTATAATGATTTTATCGATGACCGGCTTCGGTAAAGCCGAAACAACGCTCAGCGGACGTAAGTATATCTGCGAGATCCGCTCTCTGAATTCCAAATCGATGGACCTGAGTGTTCGTCTGGCACCCCAACTTCGTGCCCGCGAACTGGACCTGCGTACGATCGTGAATCAACGTCTCGAGCGGGGAAAAGTGGACCTCTTTATTTATGAAGACGCAGGAAGCAAGAGTCAAGAGGCAGGACTGACGGCGATCAACTGGGTGGTTGCCAAAGAATATGCGCTGCAGTACAAGGAGCAGTTTGGCGAGGTGCCGGCAGAAGTGATGGCCGCTATCTTGCGTTTTCCTGATGTGACGAAGCCGCAGGAAGAGTCGGTAGAGTTGACAGACGAGCAGTTCGAAGCCGTCAAAGCGCTGCTCAACGAAGCGATCGATGCCTTCATTGCTTTTCGTACCCAAGAAGGGGCGGCACTGCAGGCGATGTTTACAGAAAAACTCGATGGCATCGCCGATCTATTGGCGCAGGTAGAGCCGTTTGAAAAGGGTCGGGTAGCGAAGATTAAAGAGCGTCTGGAGGCGTCGTTGGCACAACTATCTGCGGACACCCAAGCCCAGATAGACCGAAACCGCCTCGAGCAGGAGATGATCTATTACCTCGAGAAACTCGATATCACCGAGGAGAAAGTGCGGCTGACGAACCACATCAAGTACTTCCGCGAATGTATGGCTGCCGAAGGCAGCGGAGTAGGGAAAAAACTCGGATTCATCGCACAAGAGATGGGGCGCGAGATCAATACGCTCGGCTCCAAATCGAACCAAAGCGAGATGCAGATCATCGTGGTGAAGATGAAAGATATCCTCGAACAAATTAAAGAACAGGTCCTTAATGTCCTGTAACCCGTAACCCATAACCCATATGATATACATTTTTTGTGCGCCTTCGGGTAGCGGTAAATCCACGATGGTAAAGCATCTTCTGACGATGCATCCGGATTTGTTTGAACTGTCTGTGTCTTGTACGACGCGTCCTCCGCGCGGACAGGAAGTACACGGCAAAGAGTACTATTTTATCTCGGTAGAGGAGTTCCAGAAACGCATTGAAAACGACGATTTCATCGAGTATGAGCAGGTCTATGAAGGGCTCTATTATGGTACACTCAAAGAGGAGATCGACCGCATCGAGGCTGCCGGACGACAAGTGCTCTTTGATGTCGATGTGAAGGGCGGCATCAACCTCAAACGTATCTTAGGCGATAAGGCTGTGTCTATCTTCATCTGCCCGCCGTCCATCGAAGAACTGCGTCGTCGTCTGGAAGGCCGCGGAGACACAAGCCCTGAGATGATCGAGAAACGCTTAGCAAAAGCCGAGTATGAGTTGACCTTCAAGCCGCAGTTCGACCGCGTAGTCGTCAACGACGACCTGGAGCATGCGTTCGAACAATTAGACGCTATCATCGATGAAAATTGGAATATACGGCGGTAGTTTTAATCCTGTGCATTTTGGGCACGTAGGATTAGCGAAGTGGGTGATCGAGCACACCGACTTAGACGAACTATGGCTGCTGGTGAGCCCCAACAACCCCTTAAAATCCGCAAAGATACTCGCTCCTGAGGAGGAACGTTTAGCCGGCCTGCGTGAGGCCATCAAGGACATCCCGGGACTTGTTGCTTCGGACTTTGAGTTTCACCTTCCGCGTCCTTCGTACACGGCCAATACCCTCCGCGAACTACAGAAAGCCTATCCCGAACACGCGTTCACCCTCATCATCGGCGAAGACAATATCGGGATCTTTGATCAATGGAGAGAGTGGGAGTATATACTAAATCACTTCCGCGTCTTTGTATATCCCAGACCCGGAAGTGATTCAATTTCAAATTTCAAATTTCAAATTTCAAATGCCAAAAATATCATTTTTTTGGCTAATGCTCCCCTTTTCGATATCTCATCAACTGCCATTCGCCGCGAGAGAGGACTTGAATAAGCGTCAGTCCTTGCATCTCAGCAGCCTCTTGTAGCGGGGCGCAGTCTGCCTCGTAGAATCCACTAATCCACAGTTCTCCTCCCTTTTGCAGCGACGCTGCATAATTAGGCATATACTCTATGAGTATATTACGATGAATATTGGCTAAGATAAGGTTGAAGGCTGAAAGTTGAAAGTTGAAAGAGGAACTATGCAGCACCTCTATTTTTTCTCCGTTGAGTTCGGCATTTTCTTTGGCATTCTCCACACTCTTCTCATCGATATCAACAGCCACTACTTCGGCAGCACCTTTGCGTTTAGCGAAGATCGCCAGCACACCCGTTCCTGTACCGTGGTCCAGCACTTTTTTGCCCGATAGATCCGTAGTAAGTAAGGTGTCAACAATGAGTGAAGTTGTCTCATGATGTCCGGCACCAAAGGCGCAATGCGGCACTATCTTTACGCCCAGCGGCAGTTCCTGCATTGGGTGCTCGGCTTCCCATGTGGCGTTCCAGTTCTCATCGGGACAGGCCTCGACGGATATCAGTTGCGCGGACTTGTCCATATGGTATTCGACGCCGATAGTCGCCCGTATCAGTTTCTCTTTCTGCTCCCAAATCTCCGAGGGCAGGTAATAGTCCTCTCCATCGATGGTATCGACACCGATAGTACAGAGCATCTGATCAAAAACGGCCTTTCTCCATTCTTCGGGGAAGGCGGTCTTAATGTGCAAAACGTGATAACGCATATCCTACCAAGTAATTACTGCCGCCGATGAAGATGGCGTCTTCTTCGGTAGCGTGTGAAAGTGCATAGTTAATGGCTTCATCTGGATTCTCAATAGCCAAAGCCCCGCTTTCCGACCACATATCCAATAGTTCTTGTGCGCTTCTCGCTCTTTGTGTGTCGGGCTTGGTGAAGATATAGATATATCGCTCACCGCGGGGCATCAGACGAAGAGAGATGTCGGTATCTTTGTCGTTAACTTGCCCGAAAACGATATAGATATGCGGATTTTTCAACTCCTTGAGTTGTCGCGCTACATACTGCAGACCATGTCCGTTATGGCCCGTATCGCAGATCACAAGAGGCTTCGTTTGCAAGGTTTCCCATCGTCCTCTTAGCCCTGTTATCGTACAAACATGAGCAAAACCTTGTCTGATCGCTTCATTATTGATCCCCAATTCTCTCAGCGCCACAAAAGCAGTCTGTAAATTGTGCTCCTGATAGTTACCGTGCAGTTCACATTCGGGGGCAAAACGCAGTCGGGTGCGCCGTAAATACTCGCATTCATCAGCAAAATAGATAGGTGAACCGCACTCCTGCGCGCGTTCCAAAAAGACATTCATCGTTTGTGGATGGCTCTCGCCGATAACAACGGGTACACCGGGCTTGATAATACCGGCTTTCTCGCGTGCTATCTGCTTGAGCGTCGTGCCCAGAAACTCCGTATGATCCAGACCGATATTGGTGATGACAGAGAGGATAGGTGTGAGAACGTTCGTGCTGTCCAGCCGTCCGCCAAGCCCTACTTCGATGACCGCTATATCCACCTGCTGTTTGACGAAATAAGCAAAGGCGAGGGCGGTCATCGTCTCAAAGAAAGAAGGCTGTGTGCAATCCAAGAACTCCCGATTTTGTTCGATGAACGCGACCACTTCTGCCTCTTCGATAGGCGTGCCATTCACGCGTATACGCTCGCGCAACTCTATAAGGTGCGGGCTGGTATAAAGGCCGACCTTGAGTCCCGAAGCCTGCAGGGAAGCGGCGATCAGATGGCAAGTCGATCCTTTGCCGTTAGTGCCTGCCACATGGACCGCCTTCAGTTGTTCGTGCGGGTTGCCTACATGCGTCATGAGACGGAGCGTATTCTCCAAGCCAGGCTTATACGCCGATGCTCCCACCTGGTGAAAGGGCGGGCGGGACGAATAGAGATATGAGACCGCTTCGTTGTACGTCATGATCTTATTCTTTCGCTATCACTTTGAAATCGAGGGTGCCTTCGAGACGCTTGGTGCAGAGCCACTTATAGAATGCCGGCGTGATACGTACGGCATAGGAGCGGCTGGTGAGGGCGATCTGCTGGCGACTGAGCGGGTTATAGACATAAACGTGGAGACGTTCGGTGCCTTTGTTCGCCTGTATCTGATCCGCCAATTCGTCGATGACATCGGGGGTAATAGCAGGTAAGGAGAGATGAATGGAGATACCTTCGACACGCTTGTCCTGCACCTCGTTGAGCATATCGACGCGCTGTACTACAAACTCAAACTCCGCGTCCTCGTCCTTGCCTTCTTTGAACCATTTCTGCCCGGCACCTTTCTGCTGTACGACGCCTGTGACAAGCACGTAGAGGTCTTTGAGCATAAGGTGAGCGAACTGGCTGTAGGCATTTCCGAAGAGCACGAACTGGTAACTGCCGGTATAGTCCTCGATCGTGTAGCGGCCGTAGGGGTTACCTTTCTGGCTACGCAGTTGTTCGGCTTGCGTGATGAGTCCGCCGAAGAGTCCCGCTTGGTTCTTATGCGCCGCGATGAACTCGGAGGGCAGCAGAAGTTTCTCTTCGGGTTGTTCGGCCTGTTGGGCGCGTATGTTCTTCTCCGCGTCGGCGCGCAGGTCGGGCTTACGCCAGCCGTCGAAGAGCGAGAGCTCGTTGGCGGTGAGGTTGCAGAGCTCATTGACCTCAAAAGCGTACTCATCCAGCGGGTGGGCAGAGAGGTAGATGCCGATGAGTTCTTTCTCTTTGTTGAGCCGCTCGATGGTGTCCCAGCGCGGAACAGTAGGCAGTTCGGGGTGCTTGACCTCGATGGCGGTGTCTAACAGGTCGCCGAAGAGCGAGTTGGCATTGTTCTCCTTGTCTGCCTGCCATTTATTGCCGTAGTTCATCAGCAGTTCGAGACCAGTGAGACCATTGTCATCGACGCTAAAGAACTGCTCGCGGTAGATATCGTCGAAGCACTCGAAAGCGCCTGATTGAGCGAGGTTCTCGATCGTCTTCTTGTTGCAGGACTGCAGGTTGACGCGCTCCAGGAAATCGAAGATATTCTTGTACTTACCGTTCTTCTCGCGCTCGGAGATGATGGCCTCCGCCGCTCCTTCGCCGACACCCTTGATGCCGCCCAGACCAAAGCGTATATCGCCTTTGCTGTTGACGGTAAAGGAGAGCTCGGATTCATTGACGTCTGGCTCTAAGACACTCAGTCCAAGCACTTTGCACTCGTCCATCAGTTTGGTGACCTCTTTGATATCGTCCTTGTGGACAGTGAGGTTAGCTGCCATAAACTCAGCCGGGTAGTGCGCTTTGAGGTATCCGGTCTGGTAGGCTACCCATGAGTAGCATGCGGCGTGTGATTTGTTGAAGGCGTACTCAGCGAACTTCTTCCAGTCTTCCCATATCTTCGCCAGCACCTTCGGGTCGTGTCCGTTCGCTTTACCGCCCTCCATGAACCTATCTTTGAGCGACGCCAATACGGTCAACTGCTTCTTACCCATCGCCTTACGGAGCTTATCGCTTTCACCGCGGGTGAAGTTAGCCAAAAGACGACTGAGTAACATCACCTGCTCTTGATATACCGTGACACCGTAGGTGTCCTTGAGGTATTTTTCCATGATGGGCAGGTCGTAGGTGACAGCCTCGACTCCGTGCTTACGGTTGATGAACTGCGGGATATACTGCATCGGACCCGGTCGGTAGAGGGCGTTCATAGCAATGAGGTCGCCAATGACGGTCGGCTTGAGTTCCCGCAAGTATTTCTGCATGCCGGCGGACTCGAACTGGAAGACGGCAACTGTGCGGCCTTCCTGGAAGAGTTTGTAGGTCAGTTCGTCATCGATAGGTATATGGTCGATGTCGATATCGATGCCGCGCGCTTTCTTGATGTTCCGGAGGCACTCCTTGATGATAGTAAGCGTAATGAGGCCGAGGAAGTCCATCTTGATCAGTCCTACAGACTCCACGACATGTCCGTCGTACTCGGTGACAAGTACGCGGTGTTTGCTCACTTTATCTTCGACAGAAGACAAGGGCGCGAAATTGGTCAAGTCATCGGCACCGATGATGACGCCGCAGGCGTGTACGCCGACCTGACGTATCGTTCCCTCAAGCCGTGCGGCGTACTCGAGCATCGAACGGGTGTTGGCATCGCCCGTCTCGTACTCACGACGCAGTTCGTCGATGTACTTATAGCAGTTACGCAGGTTGACCTTAGGCGATTTGCCCTTGTCATCTTTGATGTTATCGGGGAAAGAACGGTCGGGGATCAGGCCCTTCAGTTCGTTGACCTTCGGCAGTGGTATCTGCTGCACGCGCCCTACATCCGCGAGGGCGGACTTGGTCGCCATCTTACCGTAGGTAACAATATGCGCCACATGCGTCTCGCCGTACTTGCGGCTGACGTAGTCCAGCACCTTGCCGCGACCGCAATCCTCGAAGTCCGTATCGATATCGGGCAGGGAGATTCGGTCGGGATTCAAGAAACGCTCGAACAGCAAGTCGTATTTCAGAGGGTCTAAGTCGGTGATCTTGAGGCAGTAAGCTACTACCGAACCCGCAGCACTACCACGTCCCGGACCTACGGACACGTCCAGTTCTTCGCGTGCTGCGCGGATAAAGTCCATCACGATGAGGAAGTATCCCGGGAAACCCATCGAGATGATGGTGTTGAGCTCGAACTCGATACGCTCTTTGAGCACCTCGTCCTTCTCCAGTCGCTCTTGTCCATATCGCTCGAGGGCTCCTTGCATCGTCAGGTGACGCAGGTACGCGGACTCGAATGCCAGACGGTCGGGGTAGTCCTCTTCCTTTCCGAACGAAGCCGGAATATCGAACTTCGGCATGATAGGTCCATGATCGATATCGTAGATCTCTACCTTGTCCACTATCTCCTGCGTGTTGGCCAGCGCCTCGGGTATATCGCTGAAGATCGCCGCCATTTCATCGGGCGTTTTGAGCCACTCCTGCTTAGTGTAATGCATACGATTGACATCGTTGACGTAGTGGTTGGTGCTCAAGCATATCAGGCGGTCGTGCGCCTCCGCGTCTTCTTCGTTCACAAAGTGGGAGTCATTGGTGGCGATGAGCTTGACGCCGTGCTTACGGGCGAGCTCGATGAGCACCGGATTGACTTGTTTCTGCCGCTCATAGACCTCGACGTCTGCCCCGGGTTTCTGCGTCTCATGGCGTTGCAGTTCGATATAATAGTCTTCTCCAAAGAGGTTCTTGAACCACGTGATGGTCTCTTCTGCCTCGGTGAAATCGCCATTTTTAGCAAGACCCTCCATGATCTTCTGCGGTAACTCACCGCCTAAACAAGCGGAGGAACAGATGATGCCTTCGTGGTATTTCTCCAGCAACTCTCGGTCGATACGGGGGGTGTAGTAATACGCATCGGACATGTATCCCTGCGAGACGATGCGGCAGAGGTTATGATAGCCCACCATGTTCTTGGCCAGCAGGATAAGGTGCCAGCCGGAGCGGTCGATGAAGTAGGTTCGTCCTTCGGGACTGACCGCTTTGTCATCTTTATGCGAATGCCGTCCTCTTCGGGCACAATACGCCTCCACGCCCACAATCGGCTTGAAGGGCACAAAAGGTTCTCCGGCTTCTTCCGCCGCCTCTTTGCGCTTCTTGTTGAGCCCCTTACAGAGGTCCAGTAACTCCTTGATACCGTACATGTTACCGTGATCGGTAAGGGCTACTGCGTTCATCTTACTCGCGATACATTTATCAATTATCTCGTCCACCTTTGACAAACCGTCCAACAACGAGTAATGCGAGTGTACATGCAAATGCGTAAATTCCATAGTTGCAAAATTTGCTGCAAAATTACAAAAATGTTTTGACATGTGCAAATTTTTTTGTACCTTTGCGGCCAAATTGTATGAACATTATGTCGCTTAGTGGAAATAGAGAACAATACATAGCGGTCGTCGCCCTGATCGTGTCCATGCTGATCTGGTCGGTGAGCGGGATTGCTATCAAGCACGCACTCATCGTGTTACCGCCTTTTACGATGATCGTTTTTCGTTTTGTACCTTCGGTACTGCTGATGCTTGTCATCGGGCTTATCTGCCGCAAGAGTGCGCTTTTTGGTCTGCAGAAGTTACGCTGGCAGGATGTGCCCTTGTTCCTTATCGCGGGTTTCTGTCAGCCCTTCCTGTATTACCTCTTGGAGACCTTCACGTACGATGCCTTGAACAGCCCGACGATCGCCGAGACACTGCTCTCCACAAGCCCGCTGCTCAGTCCTGTTTTTGCGGCAGTACTCCTGCGCGAACGGGTAACAAAATTCAATATCATCGGTATTCTTGTTTCCACCTTCGGCGTGTTTGTCTTGACCTTGGCGGGGAGTACGAACTACGCGATCGGCAGTTACTGGGGCGTGCTGCTGGCTTTTGCAGCGGTGTCGGCGGCCGTAGTGGACTCCATCATGATGCGCAAAGTGCCGGCACACTACAGCTCGCTCTCGTTTATCTTCTACGCGCAGTGTGTGAGCCTGCTGTTCTTTATTCCGATATGGTTTATCAAAGAAGGCCCTGCAGTCTTCGACAATGGACAATGGACAATGGACAATGGACAATTGGTCACCGCCCTTTGTTGCGTAGGATACCTGACGGTTTTCGCCAGCGTGATTGCCTTTATCCTCTTCTGTTTTGCGCTCCGTAAGATCGGGGTCACGCAAGCGAATGCGTTCAATAATATCCGTCCGGTCTTTACGGCTTTGTTCATGTTGCTCTTCTTCGGCGAGCATCTTCCTGTAGCCAAATGGATAGGTATCGGATTAATCATATTCGGATTGTTTGTGTGCCAAAAGAAAGAAAAAATTGCCGATTATTAAGATTTTTTGCAGATACGAATATTTATTCGTACCTTTGCATGTTTTTTGAGTTGAAACTAAATAACAAACAATATGCCGATAGAAAACATTTACTCTATTGATTTCTTTTATGACCTGCTGTACATCATGTTTATTGTAGGTCTTGTTGTGTTCGTATCGCTCTATTTTGTGGACGCTGGTTACGGTAAGATGCGTTCGGAGAAATGGGGTCCGGCGATTAACAACAAAGTAGGATGGGCGATGATGGAGTGTCCGGTGTTCCTGGTGATGCTGTACCTCTATTTCAAGTCTTTCCCGCTCTATGACGGAGTGACGATGAAAGCGCCTTACTGGCTTTTCTTCCTGATCTTTGAGTTCCATTATTTCCAGCGCTCGTTTGTCTTCCCCTTCTTGCTGAAGGGAAAGAGCAAGATGCCGGTGGCTATCATGATCATGTCGGTAGCATGGAACCTCATCAACGGATATATCCAGGGTTACTGGCTCTTCCATCTCGCACCGCAGTACTATCCGGAGCTCTACACGACAGCGTGGATAACAACTCCGCAATTCATCATCGGTACAATCATCTTTTTCACGGGCTGGATCATCAATATGCATTCGGACTATGTCATCCGTCACCTGCGTAAACCCGGTGATACGAATCATTACCTACCCAAGAAAGGCATGTACAAGTACGTGACGAGTGCGAACTACTTAGGTGAGATCACCGAGTGGCTCGGTTGGGCTATCCTTACATGGTCGCTGGCCGGCTTGCTGTTCTTCTGGTTCAGTTGCTGCAACCTCGTACCGCGTGCCCACTCGATCTACAAGAAATACGAGGAAGAGTTCCCCGATGAGTTCGACCGTAAGAAACTAAAACGAATAATACCGTTTATTTACTAATAATGGCAACAAAAAAGAATCAAGAGCCGGCTAATGAGTCGAAGCTCTTTACTCCCTTCCAATTGGGACCTATCACACTGCGGAATAGAATTATCCGCAGTGCTGCTTTTGAAAATATGGCGCGTGATAATGCGCCGACCAAGGAGTTACAGGACTACCACGTGAGTGTGGCGCGCGGTGGAGTAGGTATGACGACAGTTGCCTACTGTGCGGTGGACCTGAGTGGTGTATCCTTCAACGGACAGCTCTATGTGCGTCCGGAGATCATTCCTGACATGAAGAAGATGACGGACGCTATCCACGCGGAGGGCGCGAAGGCATCTATCCAACTCGGTCACTGCGGTAATATGACGCATATGTCCACCTGTCACTGTATCCCTGTCAGCGCCGATACATGGTTTAACCTCTACAGCCCGACGATCCATCGTCGTCTGAAAGTAGACGAGATCCATGCCTTGGCAAAGAAGTTCGGTGAGGCGGTGGATTTTGCCCGTGAGTGCGGTTTTGACTGCGTGGAGATACACGCAGGTCATGCGTACCTGCTTTCTCAGTTCCTTGCTCCGCGTACCAACCATCGTCACGACGAGTACGGCGGTTCTTTTGAGAACCGTGCACGCTTCATGAACGAGGCGCTGGACGAAGTGATGGCGCATGCAGGCAGCGATATGGCGGTAGTGGTTAAGACCAACATGTGGGATGACTGCTGGAAAGGTGTCAGCTTCGAAGAAGGTATCAAAGTGGCACGTGAGATCGCTAAGCACAAAGTGCACGGTATCGTGCTCTCCGGCGGTACGGTCAGCCGTTCGCCGATGACAATCCTTGGCGGTGCTATGCCAATCAAGACTCTGGCGCATTACATGAGCATGAAAGACCTCTGGTGGCTCAAAGCGGCGCTGCATATCCCGTATGTAGGACCGATCATGACGCCGACGGTGCCGTTCAAGGAACTCTATTTCATGGACAAAGCCAAACAGTTCCGCGACGCCCTCAAGGACATCGATATTCCGCTCATCTATGTGGGCGGTGTGCAGAGTGGTGACAACTGCCAGCAGATCATGGACGAAGGCTTCGAGCTCTTCCAGATAGCACACGTGCTCATCAAAGATCCGGACTTCGTCAAACATGTCCAGGAGAACCCGCATTATCATGCCGGCTGTAAGCGCTCGAACTACTGCGTAGGACGTATGTACTCCAAGCAGATGAAGTGTCACGAATGCGTGGAGCGGGATGGTGAGCAGATCCCGAACAATCTGAAACGCGAAATAGCTAAACTGGAGAAAGATGCTGAGTCTAGTAACAGGAGCAAGTAGCGGTATAGGCTTGCAATACGCGACCCAGTTGGCGCGTGACTATCACTCTGACCTGCTCTTGGTCAGCAATCAGAAAGAGGAGTTGGAGCAGGTAGCGAAAGACTTGGCGGCTACGTACAACGTCACGACGATCGCCCGCTATGCTGACCTCAGTCTGCCTGATGCCGCCGAGACGCTCTATGAGTGGTGTAAGAAAGAAGGGCTCGAAGTCGAGGTGCTGATCAACAACGCCGGCGTGTTCTTCTTCAACAAGTACTGCGAGACCTCGCTCAAACGCATCGAGTTGATGCTCCAACTGCATGTGATGACAGTTGCCAAACTGACGCGTCTCTTTGGCGAAGACATGTGTGCGCGTAGGCGCGGGTATATATTAAATATGAGTAGCATGTCGGCTTGGATGGCGATGCCGGGTATTCAGACCTACAACGCCTCCAAGGCTTTCATCTATAACTTCTCCAAGTCCCTTTGGTACGAGTTCAAGCCGTACAACGTGCATATCACGGTGATGGCGCCGGGTGCGGTGGATACAGGCCTCTTCGGCTTGGCACCTAACCTGCGTAAGCTGGCGGTGGCCCTCACGGTATCTATCCCGCCTGAGAAACTCGTTAAACGGGCACTGAAGAAGCTGTTCAAAGGCAAGAAAGCAGATACTCCGGGTTTCCTCAATTGGCTTTTTACGCCGCTTCTCAAGCACACACCCGACTGGGTGCTCTTCTTCGCGCAGAAGAAGTTGGCGCCTTTCATGCATTAAAAAATAGAGCCACACGGCTCTATTTTTTTATCTCGCTCATTGCTCGTTTTAGCTCGTCGTCGAAGCGGAGGTTGTATGCCGCTTGACCTTTCTGGTAGTAGTACCTCAGGACGATCTCGGAGCCTAACATACTCTTCACTTCCTCTTTGTTACGTTCGATAGCCTCGCGGAAATCCGGTGTGAGGATAGGCTCGAGGGCCTCTAACTGTGCGAGCGTCGCGGAGTCAATGTCCTCATGCCGCGCCATCTTGATCATGTCGCCGAAATACTTACTCGTCTCCGTCTCGTATTTGAACTTCCGCTCGTCGAGGAAGGAGCAGAACTCAGCTATCATCTCGTCCGTCACCTCGAAACTCTGCGGCTCGGCGATGCTGTCGTGCGTACGATGGTAGCGCGTCGCGAAATCAAAGAAATGGTTCTTGATATAGAGCGAATAACAGATATCCACTTTGGCGCTGTCGTTCAGCACGATGTCGGGCAGAATGCCGCCGGCGGTGTCGCGCTTGAGGGCGTGTCCTTTCTGCCGCTCACTGTAGTCGATGGCTTGGATACAACGCCCGGAGGGTAGGTAGTACTTACTGGTCGTTATCTTCACGTGCCCGCCATAGACGATAGGGCGTATGTTCTGCACCAGACCTTTACCGAAAGTGCGTTGACCGATGAGCTTCGCGCGCTGCAGGTCTTGTAATGAACCCGCTACTATCTCACTCGCCGACGCGGAGTTCTTATCTACCAGCACCACGAGCGGCAGATCTTTGTAACGGGGTTTGTTGTGCGTCTTGTAGGTGTACGAACTGTTGGGTAACTTACCGCGCGTCTCCACCACCGTCTGGCCTTCCTCTACGAACAGGTTCACTATCTGTATTGCCTCGCTCACCAAGCCGCCTCCGTTCCCGCGCAGGTCGATGATGAGTCGGCGCGCTCCTTGGTTGTAATAGAGGTCATCCAGCGCATTGCTAAGCGCTTGTGCCGAGCCTTCTGTGAACTCGCTGAACGCGATATAACCCACAGGCTCGGGGAGCGTGTCGGCTTTCAGCACCGTGTAATAACTGACCGCGTCCATGTGTATCTCGTCGCGTACGATCTCGACCTTAAAGGGCTTCTCCTCACCCTCACGCTCTATTTCCAGCACGACCGTCGTGCCGGGCAGACCGCGCAGGTTATTGCTCACTTCGCTGACCGTCAGGTCTTTGGTGCTCAGGCCGTCTACGCTCAGGATTCGGTCGCCCGCCAACAGGCCTGCTTTCTGTGCCGGCTTGCCCTCGTACGGGTTAACGATACAGGCTGCGGAGTCGCGCTTCTGAATGATACTACCGATGCCGCCGTACTTGCCCGTCGTCATCATACGCAACTCTTGGTCCTGCTTCTTGGAGTAATAGACAGTATAGGGGTCTATCTTACGCAGCATCGCGTTGATTGCCTCTTCGGTCAGCGCCTCGTAGTTGAGCGTGTCCACGTAGTTCACATCCACCTGACGCAACACGTCGTTGAAGATGGAGATACACTCGTCGGCACGACTTGTCGCCTGACGTTCCTGCGCGTGTAACTGAAGACTAACGCAGAGTATTAGGAACAAACTCGCTAACGTTCTTTCCATATGCATATAGGTCACGTACTAAGGTCGAAGAGATATGCGCATATTCGGGACGCGTGTACAGAATGATCGTCTCGATGCCTCCTAACTGCTTGTTGGCTTCTGCCATATTGCGCTCGTATTCAAAATCCTCCACGCAGCGGATACCACGCAGGATGAACTGTGCGTCTTGCTCTTTGGCAAAATCCACCGTCAGGCAGTCGTAGATAGCCACTCGCACACGCGGTTCGTCCGCAAAGATCTTACGGATTGCCTCCTCGCGTTCGCGGATAGGGAAGGTCTCGCGTTTGGTACTGTTACGGCCGATGCCGATAATGATCTCATCAAAAATCTCAAGGCCTCGCTTCACGATGTCGAAGTGGCCTACGGTAAACGGGTCAAACGAACCCGGGAATATTGCTTTCTTCATTTCTCTAAACTTTCATCTTTAAACTTTAAACTTTTCTGGAAATTTATTTCCGGAAACTTGTACATTTCGTACAATTTTTCTCTTAAAAATTGCTCGTCCTTATTCGGGATATCAATCAGCGCCAGCCGACTCTCGATATATGCATCAAATTCCGTGCCACGCTCGAACAGTTCGTAACCGCGGTGGATATGGCGGTCGATGATATCGCACACATGTTGCAGCTGGTCGTGCATCGGCTGGTTGCGGTACTCCGGATGCTCCGCCAACATCGCATCGATCTCGGGATTGATGCTGGGCGTGAGGCGATAGACCACATGCCCTTTCTCTCCGCGAATACCGGTGTGCATCGACTTGACGTCGTCGCGTTTGCTCTTACGCCAATGCGGGTTGTCGCGCTTCAACTGCATCTCGGCGGCCTTTAAATAGTCGCAGGGATCAAACTCATACGTGATACTTACCGGACAGATATTCAGCGCTTTGACGTTCTCATAAAAATCTTCTTCGCCAAGGGTCAGCATGTGCAGTACGCTCGGCTGCGTGAGATCGTTGCTGTCTTTGGCGCGCCCCTCACGCTGCGCCAACCAGATGGACTTACCTTCCTCGCGAAGGCTTCGGATATAAGCGGATAACTGTTTGGCGTTCTCCAATTGCGCATGGGCTCCAGCGCCGCGTTTGACCACAAAACAGCGGTTAAAACGTACGAGTATTTCGATCCATTTGTACGCGAAGAGGTTGTTACCGATACCAATGAACGGGCGAATGAAATACTTGCAGCGGAGCAGTAACGACAGCCATGCCGAGTCCAGCACGATATCGCGGTGGTTCGTCATGAAGAACGCCCCGTGCTTGATGTCCTGCTCTATCTGCTTGCGGTCACCGAGGTAGTCCAGACGGATACCCTTGGTCGTCCTCAGCGACCAGATCCATAAGATCGGAAAGGCTATCAGAAAATCACATATCGTCAGCAACCAGCCAACCCGATATGCCCGTATGTCCTTAAAATTATCCATTTTCAATTTTCCATTTTCCAATTGTCAAGAGCTTCCTTGGAAGCTTCTCTGTATGCAACCATTAAACCGCCTGTTCCTAACAACGTACCTCCAAAATACCGTACCACCACGACCAGAATATTATCCAACCCGCGTGCATCGATGGAGCGGAGTATAGGTGCTCCGGCTGTACCGTGCGGTTCGCCGTCATCCTTCGTGCGCCACAGATTGGGTCCCAGACGGTAGGCGTAACACACATGCCGTGCGTCGTGGTATTTCTTCTTGTACCACGCGATGCGGGCCTTCGCTTCCTCCTCGTCCTTGATCGGCTCCGCGAAGCCCAGGAACTTACTCCCTCGGTCCTTATATATCCCCTCTGCAGCCAAAACAGTTTAACAATTTAACCATTTAACGAAGCTTTAGCTTCTTCTGTAGGTCTTTAGGTATCGCGTTTTTATGCACAAGAATATCCAGCGTCTTGTACTGCACGAACGCTTCGCTCACGTACCATATACCTTTGTAGTCGGACTTGACGGTTCCCCAACTGTTCTTGACCATGTAATAGCGCTTGCCGTTCTGGTCTTTGGCGGTACCGAAGATCTGCATGCCGTGATCGTCCGTCGTCTCCCAGTTGTCATACGCGTCCTGACGCATCTGCTGGGTGATGACCTTCTCCGGCAGAGGTTTCTTGGTCAGCTCCTCTTTCTTCTTGTCGTTCGACATACCTACCCAGCGCGCCATGTCGCTACCTGTCAGGTCCGCACCTTTGTCCTCATCCGGCACGACGCCGATACCTTTGCGGGTAAAGCCTGTCTCGCTCACATCAGCAGCCCAAGCGATTGTATAGCCGTTAGCCAAGGCATTGTCAATCACGCGCATCATCTCCTCCAGCGGCACGTTGTACATTTCGCCCATACGCCAGTTGTCCGGCACTTCGAGCGCGAAGGTCTCGTAGAACGGGTGATGAGTAAAGCTCGTCAGCGAGATATAATCATCAGCATTCAGACCCAGGCTCTCAGCAAAACTACGCGGCGTGTATTTCTTGCCTTGATACTCAAACTCCTCCGGACACTTGCCCAGATAGGTGTCGTAGATAGCTTGCAGGCCTTCACGCCAAACGGGACTCAGTTTCTTCAAGCCGTTCAGGCCCTTCAGATAACCGCCTGCCACATGATCCAACTCGCTGTGAACGGGTAAGGTATCGGCTTCTGTCCAGCCATATCGGATACCCGGCATCGCCTCGAACGGCACCAGACCGTAGTGCTTGAGGCAGTACAGCACGTCGTACGCACTACCTCCGGGCGCAAAATGCGGCTCGTTGTACATACGTACGCAGTACGTCGCGCGATCCATCATCGTCTTGCTGACCACAAACATCGGACTGAGGTACAACTCCCCCTTGCCCGTACGCAACAACTCCGACTCCAGGAAACCCAGCGTCGAGAACGCCCAGCAGGTCGAACTCCTGTTCTGGTTCTTCACCGGCGTGATGGCGATGCTATCAACGGTTGTAAACTGCCAGCCTTCTACGCTGTCTTTCTCTACTTTCGTCGTGTCTGTCTGCGCAAAAGCACTCAAACTTACCGCCAATGCGGCTATGATCATTAACTCTTTCATAATCTTATTTTTTCTTTTTTTGTGAGCATATGCGAACTCATTCCGGAAACTCCATTAAGTATGCTTTGATGAACGCATCGATATCGCCATCCATGACCGCGTTCACATTACTCGTTTGGTAGTTCGTGCGGTGGTCCTTCACGCGCCGGTCATCGAATACATAGGAGCGTATCTGCGAGCCCCATTCGATCTTTTTCTTACCGGCTTCTACCTTCGCCTGTGCCTGCCGTCTCTTCTCTAACTCGAGCTCGTAGAGCTGCGAACGGAGGTGTCGTAAGGCATTCTCGCGGTTCTTCGGCTGGTCGCGTGTCTCTGTGTTCTCGATCACTATCTCGTCGGGCTGGTTGGTCAGCGGGTTGATGAACTTATAGTGCAGACGCACGCCGGACTCGACCTTGTTGACGTTCTGTCCACCGGCACCCGAGCTGCGGAAAGTATCCCAACTGATACCTGCTGGGTTCACTTCGACCTCGATCGTGTCGTCGATCAACGGCACTACGAACACGGACGCGAAGCTCGTCATACGCTTGCCCTGCGCGTTATAGGGGCTCACGCGCACCAGACGATGCACGCCGTTCTCGGACTTGAGGTAACCGTATGCCATGTCGCCTTCGATATTGAAAGTCACGGTCTTGATACCCGCCTCGTCGCCTTCCTGCAGGTTCTCGATCGTCACCTTATAGTCATGTTTCTCGCAGTAGCGCATGTACATACGCATCAGTTGCTCAGCCCAGTCTTGCGCTTCTGTTCCGCCCGCACCGGATACGATCTTCAGTACCGCGGGCATCTGGTCTTCCTCGTGCGAAAGCATGTTCTTCATCTCCAGGTCCTCGACCTCTTGCAGCGCATGTGCGTAAGCCACATCGACCTCCTCTTCGGTCACGAGCTCTTCCTTGTAATAGTCAAAAGCGAGCGCGAGTTCTTCCACCGCTGCGCGGACACCTTCGTATCCTTCTATCCAGCGCTTGATGCCCTTTACCTTACGCATCTGCGCCTCGGCAGCCTTGGCGTCGTCCCAGAATCCCGGCGCTTGCGTATGCAGCTCTTCTTCCTCCAACTGAATACGTTTCTCGTCGATCTGCAAATAAGCCTTCAGCTTATCCGCCCGCTGCTGAATGTCCTTTAATTGTTCTATCGTTATCATATGCCTATATTTTGCCAATTTAAAATCGGCTGCAAAGGTACGAAAAAAAAATGACATACGCAAGGAAAAGGGCAAAAAAAAGAGCACCTCGTTTTGAGGTGCCCTGTCGAGGCGGGGAGCCATTACTCTCCGGTCACTGCCGCCTTGGCGAGCTTCCAGAGGTACGACTTCCAGGTCTTTGCGCCACCCGGCTGGTCCTTCTGCGCCAGGTAGGCCACTTGGTCCTGACTCAGCGTACTCAGGTTCTTCGCGCGGGTATTCACC
>CACYGT010000019.1 GCA_902774075.1 uncultured Bacteroidales bacterium | reverse complement strand
GTATTAGACAAAAAAAACGACACTCTAAAGAGTGCCGTTATCTGTTTAGAATAATGAAATCAGATGTTATTTATTCCTCTCGTCTAATACAACCTCTGCGGGTGCAAAGGTACAACAAATTTCGGACATACGCAAGAAGAAATGAAAAAAAAAGAAAGAAAAAAACAAAACAAAAAATCCCAAAAAGCAAAAAAAATGTTCCAAAAACTTGCATATATGCAATATTTGTTGTAATTTTGCACGCAAATTGATTTTTATGAGTGAGTTTTGGAAACGGACCCTTAGCGGGGCGGTATATGTAGGAGCGGTAGTGGGCAGTATATTGTGGCATCCGATGGCTTTTAGTGCGCTGTTTGCAGTGATATGCACATGGGCTGTTGTGGAGTTTCACAACCTGATGGGTTCACCGCGTGCCTTGCGCGATGGTGCGGCGGTAGCTACCGTACTGCTGTGGCTGGCGAGTCAATGGCATCTGTTTGCACCGAGTTGCCTGCGCGGCTCGGGCATCTACATTGTACTGGCGACCGGATATATCTTGATCATTTTAGCCTTATTAATAGACGAGCTCTGGCATAGGGCAGAAAACCCGATTGGGAACTGGGGTAACCTGCTTATCTCGCAGATGATGATTGCCCTGCCGTTCTGCGCGATGGGGGCCCTGCTGACGGTGGATAAATGGCTGTTATTAGCATTATTCGTGCTGATATGGGTGAACGACAGCGGTGCGTACTGCGTCGGTTCAATCACAGCTAAAAGGCCACAGGGTAATCACAAGATGTTTCCCCGCGTGAGTCCGAAGAAGAGCTGGGAAGGCCTGGTGGGCGGTATCGCTTTTGCTATTCTCGCGGCGTTGGTACTTCATCACTTCGGATGGTTTGATATACTGACCGCTACCGTCATACGACCGATAGCTTATGTGATCGTAGCAGGTTTTGCACTGATCGCCTGTGTGTTCGGGAACTTGGGGGACTTGATGGAGAGTTTGTTTAAACGCACGATCGGTGTGAAGGACTCGGGACGTTTTTTGCCCGGGCACGGAGGGGTGTTGGACCGCTTTGACAGCATGCTGTTGGCTACACCGGTAATCCTTGTGTACAGTTGCTTATGCTACTTCGTTTGGTCAGTCGTTTAAGTCGCATGCCGCTGGAGAGGCACCATGCGCTGGCGGATAAAGTTCTCTTTCCGCTACTCTACCACGTAGTGCGGTACCGGCGTAAAATGGTCGCGAAGAACTTGCGGTTGGCTTTTCCGGAGAAGAGCGAGCGGGAGCGGAAGGCGATCGAGAAGGCCTTCTATCACCAGTTCTGCGACACAGTGGTCGAGACGATCTACGGTTACAGCTGCTCTGCGGAAGAGATGCGTGAACGGGTGGTGTTTGAGAATATGGACGAGGTGAACCGGCTGGTGGATGGTGCAGGAGGCGGTATCTTCATGTTGGCGCACTTCGGCAACTGGGAGTGGATGGCATCTATCCAGGATTGGGTTAGTCCGGGAGTGACCGAACTGAACGTGTATCGGCATCTGGACAATAAGGCGATGGACGAGTTGATGCTCGCTATCCGCGCGAAGCGAGGCGGTGCGTGTGTAGAGAAACAACGTATCTTACGCGAGATGATACGGTACCGGGCGGAAAAGAAGCCGGTGACGATAGGGCTGCTGAGTGACCAGAAACCGAGGCCGGAAGTGACGAGGACCTGGGTGGAGTTCTTACATCAGGAGACGGGGTTCTTAGACGGCGGAGAGGTGTTAGGCAAGAAATTCGGTTATCCGGTTTTCTACCTGTATATCACCCGCACAGAACGGGGCAAGTACCGCGCACAGATGCGTACGATCGCTGCTGACCCAAGGGCGACGGCTGAAGGCGAAATAACAAAAGCGTACGCGAAGATACTGGAAGAGAATATAAAAGAACAGCCACAGATGTGGCTTTGGACACATAACAGATTTAAATGGTGTAAGGTGTAAGGTGTACGGTGTAAGGTGTATGAAATGTAGTGTCATCATATTAAACTGGAACGGGGCGGAGTTGTTGAAGACGTACTTGCCGTCGGTGGTGAAGAGTATTCAGTCTTCAGCATTCAGTGTTCAGTTGATCGTAGCCGATAACGGGAGTACGGATGAGAGCCTGGAGGTGCTGAAGAAGGAGTTCCCGAGCGTGAAGACGATCGTGCTGGATAAGAACTACGGCTTCGCAGAAGGCTATAACCGCGCTATCGCACAGGTGGACGACGAATATGTCGTCCTGCTGAACTCGGACGTAGAGACGCCGGAAGGATGGCTCGATCCCCTACTCGCTTATCTTGACGCGCACCCCGACGTAGCGGCTGTGCAGCCTAAGATACGGAGTTGGCGGGACCGTACGTACTTCGAACACGCCGGCGCAGCAGGCGGATTTGTGAATGCATTAGGTTATCCCTACTGCCGCGGACGTGTGCTGAGTCATGTGGAAGAAGACAAGGGGCAGTATGATAACATCGTTAACGTGGATTGGACGTCGGGTGCATGTATGTGCGTGCGTACGAAAGTATATAAGGAGATGGGAGGTCTGGACGCAGCGTTCTTTGCGCACATGGAAGAGATAGACCTGTGCTGGCGTATGCGCAACAAAGGTTGGAAACTGGCCTGTGTGCCGGAGAGTGAGGTGTATCACCTCGGCGGCGGTTCGCTCAGTTATGACAACCCGCGCAAGACGTATCTCAATTTCCGCAATAACTTAGTAATGATCTATAAAAACAGCAAATATCGTTGGTTGGTGCTCAGTGTACGTTTCTTCCTGGATTATGCAGCAGCGCTGCTGTTCCTTGTTCAAGGCAAGCAAGGCAGTGCGAAAGCGGTCTATGAAGCACGCAGAGACTACCGCGACATGCGCAAAAACTACAAGTGATATGAAACGAATGCTAATTAGTCTGTTGTTGGTCCTGAGCGGACTGAATGTTTGGGCCAACTTACCGGAAGTGACGCTCAATGATATTGACGGGCACGAAGTGAATGTAGCGCAATTGGCTCACACGGGCAAGCCGGTTATTATCTCGTTCTTTGCGACCTGGTGCAAGCCGTGTATCCGCGAGCTGAAGGCGATCCATGAGTTATATCCCGACTGGCAAGACGAGACGGGCGTAGAGATGTATATTGTATCTGTCGATACGGGTCAGGACTCGCAGAAAGTGAAGCCGTTGGTGAACGGATTCGGTTGGGACTATAAGGTCCTACTCGACCCCAACGGCAACCTCAAGCGTGCGATGAACGTACAGAATGTGCCGCACGTGTTCGTGATAGACAGTAAAGGCAAAACGGTTTATAATCACGTAGGTTATACGGACGGAAGTGAAGAGGATCTTCGTACATATCTGAGATAGGGGTTATGGGTTACCGGTTACGGGTTATAGGATTGTTGCTATTGCTACCGATAGTGGTAGCGGCCAATGACACGGTGTATGTGAGCGGTGGTGTGCAGCACGGGAGTCTGTTTCCAACGACAGACGCGACTGAGATGCGCTCAACTCCTCGTGCCAGTTGGGCGAAGATAGACCACTTAAGCAACAGTTATGTGGACCTGACGCTGCATTACCTCAACGACTCCAACAAGCACCACTTCAAAGAGCTGCGCGCGACAACGCGTCTGGAGTTGATGCAATGGCCTCTACCCGGGTATGATGCGGATTTTGCCGGACACGGTATCGGTCATCTGAGTGTAGCAGCTACTTTCGATTGGGGCGAGATCACCGTCGGCGATGTGTACGGTGAGTTCGGATCAGGACTGATATTAAATTTGTACGAAGAACGCTCGTTGGGAGTTGACGGCGCACTTCGAGGTGCAAAATGCTACGTAACACCGTATAAAGGTATCCATTTGACAGCGCTTGGAGGCAAGCAAAGAAGGTATTGGAATTGCTATAAAGACGGCGCTTGGGGTTGGAACTACGGACGGGATGCCGTGCTTGGAGGAGATGTGGAGCTGCGCGTGGATCAATGGTCGAAGCGAATGCAAGAGCTGGATATGACACTCAGCATAGGTGGTAGTTATGTGAGCAAGTACGAAGCTTTTGATACGATTATTGCACCGATTGACGGGGCGCTGTACATGTATAACCTGCCGAAATGGGTAGGTGCAGGAGCGGTTCGTGCGGAGTGGCAATGGAAAGGATGGAGTCTAATGACTGAGTATGCCCGTAAAGCCAATGACCCGTGTCTGGAAAATGCGTTCAGTTATCGGGACGGAGATGCGTGGTTGTTCAGTGCCAGTTATTCGCGCAAGGGTTTGTCTGTGTTGGCACAGTTCAAACGCTCGGATAATATGACTTTCCGCTCTGCACGCATGAGCGACGGTATAGCAGGGCGTATCAATCACCTACCCGTCTTTACCCAACAACACACCTACGCATTGGCGGCCCGTTATCCGTACGCGACACTTTATGCCACAGGCGAATGGGCGTTCCAGACAGAGATCCGTTATACCTGGGCGAGGAAAACGAAGATGGGCGGTAAGTACGGCACGACGCTCAAGCTGAGTGCGTCGCATATACGCGGTCTGGCAGCACCGGGCAGTTGGGCGATTGATACGAGCGTGGAGGGCGAGTACTACACGGACGTCAATATCGAGATGAATAAGCGTATGACCAAACGTTTCTGGCTCAACGCGATGCTGATGTACCAGACCTATAACCGCCAGGTGATTGAAGGCAAAGGGGGGATTATTCGCGCAGGCATTGCGGTCTTGGACGGGAGAGTACAAGTGAACTCGAATGTCTCGATTCGCGGCGAGGCGCAGTACCTCTATTCAAGGGACTATGAGGGACAATGGTTTATGGCGCTTTGTGAACTGAACTTGTACAGGCACTGGACGATCAGCGGTGAGTGGCGCTATAACATCGGTTATGCGCCGGATGCCAATAACGAGCATTACTACACCGCTACCCTCTCCTATTCGAACGGCGCACACCGTGTGATAGGCGGATATACCAAGACGCAAGAAGGCTTTAACTGCTCCGGCGGTGTTTGCCGGTATGTACCCAAACAAGAAGGAGTGACTATAAGCTATGCTTATAATTGGTGATTGGAAACTGAAAATTGAAAATTGAAAATTGAAAATTGAAAATTGAAAAAGTTCTTGTACATAGTGTTGGCCGTAGTGCTGGTCGGATGCGAGGTGATTAAGGAAGAAGACCGCTATATCCGCTTGCCGGACCCGGAGACTGAACGGGTACATCTGCTGCTGGAGTTCACCGGTTTCCGTTGTGTGAACTGCCCGACGGCGGCACAGACGGCAGACGAGCTGCATACGATATACGGCGACAAACTGATCACGGTGGCGCTTCATCCCGCTTCTAACCACTGGACACAAGGCGTGTATGACTATACCTGCCCTGCAGCGGACTCGGTTTATCAGTTTATGGGCGGTGTAGTTACTACTCCTTTCCCGACGGGCAATATCGACTGGCAAGTAACCGATGGTTCGTACTTCACGGATCCTGCAACGTGGGCGGCTCAGTTATCGCATCTATCGGCCGATACGACCTTGGCTCCGGCGCTCAATATGACCTGTGAGGCCAATGAACAAAAAGATGCGATTGCTTTTACGGTCCACTTCAACCTCACGCAAGAAGCCAAACTGGCGGTATGGCTGGTAGAAGACAGTGTGTTAGGTGTACAAGCGATGCCGGACGGGTCGGTGAATATGGAATATTACCACCGCCACATGTTGCGCCATGCCGCTTTTGAACAACCGCTTGGCATTCCGGTGAGCGGCCAAAACGCTATTAACAACGAGATCAAAGTGCCGGAAGGCTGTACTATCAACAAATGCAGCCTGGTGGCGATACTTTTAGATACAAACTATTCATTTTTAAATGCTTATGAAAAGAAAGTACTTATTTCTGATTCTTCTTCTGATTAGCAGTTACGCCCATGCGTTGCTTGTGAGTGTGAACGGCTATGACGCCGTGCCCGAAGAAGGATTGTCTATCACGATTGACAAAGCCGAACCGGATATCCTGAGCGGTAAGATGCAAATGGGTCTCAAAGGCAATTTGTCTTGTAGCGGTACCTTAACGGTCACCATCAGCCGGTCGAGTGCCGGATTGGAAGATGAGTTCTGCTGCGCAGGCCAATGTACAGCCGGAAACGAAGAGACCAGCGAGACGCTGGAGTTCTACCCCAACGGTCTGGCGGAATGGTATGTCCATTATAATCCGCTACCGAACTCCGATGAGACGATCGTCTATCGCTTTACGGAAGGCGAGGTGAGTCGTGTGATCACCGTACGGTATATCCATACGCCCGGAGAAGGACTGGATAATGTGTCGGAAGGCTCTCGCAAGACAGGCGTATATACGCTTACGGGAACACGCGTTCAAGAGACGTATGATGGCACTACCCTGCCCGATGGCGCTTATATTATTAACGGAAAGAAAACTATTTTAAACTCACATTAATATGAAAACGAAATCCTTCCTTTTTGCCCTGTTGGGCTTTGTAGTAACCGCGTTTATCGCTTGTGATCAAAAGAACCCTCCTGAAGAGCCGGTTGGTCCGGACACGACCGTTGTACCGGTAGATACTATTCCGGCTTCCTTCCCCAAGAAAAACCTAATCGAGGAATTCACCGGTCAGGACTGCGGGTATTGTCCGTACGGCATGGATTGCATTCATGACTTTATTGAGAACGATTCGAACTGGGTTCTCTTGCTGCACCACTATGGTTATGGTACTGACCATTTTTCTATTACTGCCGACAAGACGATCGGTTCGGCCTTAAGTGTTAAGGGTGCTCCGAGTATGGCTATCAACCGCGCAAAGACAAACTATGGTAGTGGTAATACTGTTGTTTTCCACCCGGGATACTTATCCAATACCAACAAATCGCAGTTCGAGAAAGAGACCTACGCGTCTATCAAGATCGAGAACACCTATGATGCTGCAACGCGCGAACTTCGCGTCAAAGTATCAGGTGCTATAGCCAAAGAGGACTATCCGGTTCTTAAGCTTACTGTATTCGTCAAAGAGTCCGGCATGATAGACTATCAGAAAGACTTTTATGAGACTTTTGAGGGTTGGTCTGAGTTTAGGCACGCCAATGCAGCACGTGTATGTTTGACCAACGCTAAGGGTGACACCGCCAAGATCGATTCGACCCGTCACTACACCATGGAATACACCACTACGCTCAAGGATCAATGGGTAGCAGAGAACTGTATGGTCGTTGCATTCCTGAGCGAAGCCTTTAAGCCGGTCGTTCAAGCCGAAGAGGCACCGGTAGTAGCAGGTACAACGGGTGGTGCAGACATCGAGCATGGAGGTATTACCAAAGTGCCAGTGGAAGATTATTATCCGGAGCCCGATCCCCAGAAAGGTCCGGCTGACTATTCCGGTAATAAAGATGGAGAGACATTGCAAATGGCTTATTACTATTACGATTCCTATCCGGAGTACGGTCTGAATTTGTTTACGATCCATGCATATAGCACCACCGGCGCGATACAAGTAGAAGGCACGAGCTCTGTTCCGTTTGCTATGCTTTATGTCTTCACAGATACCAAGACAACCACTCTCTCCGGCGAATACGATTTCTTGCTCACAGAGGAACCGGGTACAGCTTGGGCAGGATACCGCGATGATGCGAACTACTCCGTAGGAGGCAGTGAGTTTACGTTCTCCAGTTTGGCCTATATACAGGAGAATCAGATTGTACCGGTTGCATCATGGCTGATTGCAGACGGTAAACTGACTATCGGCAATAAAGGTTTATCTGTGACAGGTCATGCACGCAATGGCTCGGATATCAAATTCAGTTTTAACGGAACTATTACCAACCACGGTAAGAACAGCGCTCCTCAACGTATTCAAAAACGCAAAGTAAACCCGTTTGCCAAATACATACCTGCAATAGAATATTGCAAATAATGAAAAAAATCTCACGTACATTTGCGTATGTGAGATTTTTTTTGTACCTTTGCGCGAAATTTGATAATTAAGGTAAAAACATATGAATATTTCGTACAATTGGTTAAAGCGTTACATCGATCTGAAAGATGATGCTCAGACTGTAGCAAAGATTCTTACCTCTATCGGTCTGGAGGTAGGCACGGTAGAGACTGTAGAGACGATTCGTGGAGGACTGAAAGGCCTGGTAGTAGGCGAAGTGCTGAGTTGTGAACCCCACCCAAACTCCGACCATTTACATCTCACAAAAGTCAATATTGGCGAGGGCGAGCCCCTGCCTATCGTGTGCGGAGCACCCAACGTAGCCGCCGGACAGAAAGTGATTGTAGCCACTATCGGCACGGTGCTCTATGACGGCGAAGAGAGTTTTACTATCAAGAAAGGCAAACTTCGCGGCGAGGATTCCTATGGAATGTTATGCGCCGAGGATGAGATAGGTGTAGGTACAGACCACGCCGGTATTATCGTGCTGCCCGAAGATACGCCTGTCGGAATGCCGGCACGAGAGTACTACCATGTGGAGGATGACACGATCATTGAAGTAGATATCACACCGAACAGGTCGGATGCGGCGAGTCACTATGGTGTTGCGAGGGATCTTTACGCCTACTATCAGGCGCACGGACAGAATATCCAATTAACCAAACCGAGCGTGGAGGCCTTTAAAATTGATAACAATGAGTTGCCTATTAAGGTCATTGTAGATGCACCGGATGCATGTCCGCGTTATTCGGGCGTGAGTATCAAGGGTGTAGAGATCAAAGAGTCTCCGGAGTGGCTTAAGAACAGCCTGCTGGCGATTGGCTTAAGACCGATCAATAACGTAGTGGATGTGACGAACTTCGTACTCCACGAATGCGGACAGGCGCTCCATGCATTCGATGCCGATAAGATAAAAGGCAACGAGATCCATGTGCGTTATGCGAAAGCAGGCGAGAAATTTACTACCCTTGATGGTGTGGAGCGCGAGATGAACGAACGCGACCTGATGATTGCTAACGCCGAGGAAGCAATGTGTATCGCCGGTGTGTTCGGTGGTCTGGAGAGCGGCGTGACTGAGAACACGAAGAACGTATTCCTTGAGTCGGCTTATTTTGATCCTGTGACCATTCGTAAGACCAGCCGTCGCCATCAATTGCAGACGGATGCCTCCTTCCGCTATGAGCGCGGTTGTGATCCGAACAACACGTTGTATGTATTGAAACGCGCAGCCTTGCTCATTCAGGAAGTAGCAGGCGGACAGGTAGCGATGGAGATTACCGATCAGGCACAGACGAGTTTTGATCCTTGGCCTGTGACGATTGATATCCGGCGAGTGAACAGCCTTATTGGCAAAGCGATCGGAGAGGACACGATTGAGACCATTCTCAAAGCCCTCGAGATAGAGATTGTAGAGAAATCACCAATTACCAATGACAAATCACAAATATGGCGTTTAGCCATCCCGCGCTATCGCGTAGATGTACAGCGCGAGTGCGATGTAGTGGAAGATATCTTGCGTATCTACGGTTACGACAACGTCGAGTTCCCCGAGAAACTCAATACCAGCCTGGCCTACGGCGTCAAACCCGATCCGGAGAAACTGCGCCGTAAGATCGCCGAGCAGTTGACTGCACAGGGATTCAATGAGATCCTCAATAACTCGCTGACCAAGGTAAGTTATTACGAGCCACTCCAGCAACTGCCGCTGGCTGAGTGCGTAAAGATCATGAACCCTCTCAGTCAAGATCTGGGTGTGATGCGTCAAACGCTGCTCTTTGGCGGCCTGGAGTCCATCGCACGGAATGCGAACCGCAAGAACAACGACCTCAAGTTCTATGAGTTCGGTAACTGCTACCATTACAAAGGATTAGTGGATGAGCGGATGAGCGGATTAGAGGAGACCACTAACCCACTAACCACTAACCCACTAACCCGTTATTCCGAGGAGCCGCACTTGGGATTGTGGTTAACGGGAAACAAAGCCCCGCTCAGTTGGGTACGCCGCGAGGAGAAGACGACGTTCTATCAACTCCATGCGTATGTCAATAATATCCTTACCCGTCTGGGCGTGGATGTAGCTAAAGTGAGCCTTGAGCGCCTGGAGAACGAGTTGTTCCAAGATGGTATGGTGCTCAAAGCCGCGAACGGCAAAGCGCTGGGTTATATCGGTATTGCGGCTCGTAAAGTGCTGAAAACGTTTGATATAGACCAAGAGGTATATTATGCAGACCTCGATTGGAAGGCCCTGCTTAAGCAGAACAAACAATACAAGGCTGTCATCAATGACCTGCCTAAATATCCGGAAGTGAAGCGCGACTTTGCGTTGCTGGTTGACAGCACGGTAGAGTTTGCTGACCTGGCTCGTGCTGCCTTTGCGGCTGAGCGCAAACTGCTGCGAAATGTGTTCTTGTTCGATGTATATGAAGGCAAGAACTTAGAGCCGGGCAAGAAATCCTATGCGCTCTCTTTCATTCTGCAGGATCCGGAGAACACGCTCAAAGATACGCAGATAGAAGCAGTTATGGCCAAACTCAAACGGACTTTCGAAGAGCAATTTAACGCTACCCTACGCTAATGCTGACACCTCAAGAACAAAGCGAGATATTACGTCGCCGTACGTTTGCGATCATATCGCACCCGGATGCCGGTAAGACGACATTGACGGAGAAACTCCTGCTCTACGGAGGTGCTATCCATGTGGCGGGCGCGGTGAAGAGCAATAAGATCCGTAAGACAGCGACCTCCGACTGGATGGAGATCGAGAAGCAGCGAGGAATATCGGTTGCAACCTCCGTCATGGGTTTTGACTACCGGCGCGTCGCCGGAGACAGCCATACACAGCAGGATGATACCATTTATCATATCAATATCCTCGACACTCCGGGTCACCAGGACTTTGCGGAAGACACCTTCCGTACGCTCACAGCCGTGGATAGTGCGATAGTGGTCATTGACTCCGCCAAAGGTGTGGAGACGCAGACGAGGCGACTGATGGAGGTGTGCCGCATGCGCAAGACGCCGGTGATGGTGTTCTTCAACAAGATGGACCGCGAAGGTCTGGATCCGTTTGATCTGATGGACGAAGTGGAGCGCGAACTGCAGATTCGTGTGACGCCCGTCACATGGGCGAACGGTCAAGGACTGAAGTTCGAATCGGTCTTTGCCCTCAACAACCGCCCCAAGGAACTCAGCGACAAGTTGCAAGAAGACCTGGAGATGGTGGATGGTGTCTATCCGGAGTTTGACAAAGAAGCGTACCTTCGTGGCGAGTTAGCGCCGGTGTTCTTTGGTTCGGCGTACAAGACGGTCGGTGTTCAAGAACTGTTAGATTTCTTTGTGGAGAACGCACCTTCGCCTCGTCCTGTGACGGCAGAAGAGCGCACGGTAGAGCCGCTGAAGGATAACTTCACCGCTTTCTGCTTTAAGATCCACGCCAACATGGACCCGAATCATCGCAGTTGTATTGCTTTCTTTAAGATATGTTCCGGTAAGTTCGTGCGCAACACCTATTATTACCATGTACGTAATGAGCAACAGATGCGTTTTGCGGCCCCGACATGCTTTATGGCGCAGAAGAAAGAGACGGTTGATGAGGCGTTTGCAGGCGATATAGTGGGTCTGCCGGACACCGGTAACTTCAAGATAGGTGACACGCTTACGGCGGGCGAGATACTGCATTTCAAAGGCCTACCCTCATTCTCGCCGGAGATGTTCAAGTATATCGACAATGCCGATCCTATGAAGCAGAAACAGCTCGATAAGGGTGTGAACCAACTCATGGACGAAGGAGTAGCACAGCTCTTTATCAGTCAACTGAACGGCCGTAAGATCATTGGAACGGTAGGACAGCTGCAGTTTGAAGTCATTCAATACCGTCTGGAGCATGAGTATCAGGCCAAATGCAAATGGCAACCGCTGCAGATGTACAAGGCCTGCTGGATAGAGTCTGACGATGCCGCAGAACTGGATATGTTCAAGAAGCGCAAGGCGCAGTATATGGCCTTGGACAAAGAGGGGCGCGACGTGTTTATGGCCGACAGCGCGTATGTACTCAATATGGCCCAGCAGGACTATAAGCATATAAAATTCCACTTTACAAGTGAGTTCTAGAATTCTAGAATTCCAGTTGTCTAGATAACTAGTTTAAAATCAAATAATTATGAAAAACAAATCCCTTCAATTTCGCCTCATTGTTTTTAACTTCTTGGAGTTTGCAGTATGGGGCGCGTACCTGATCTCGATGGGTACGTATCTGTTCAAACACGGTATGGCACACCAGATCGGTTGGTTCTACTCTATTCAGGGTATCGTCAGCCTCTTTATGCCAGCCCTCATGGGTATCGTAGCTGACCGCTGGATCCAGGCGCAGAAACTGCAGAGTATCTGTCACTTCTTAGCTGGTGCGTTTATGATTGCAGCCGGTTGGTATGGTCTGCAAAGCGGCGCAGACGTGCAGTTTGGTACACTCTTTAGTTTGTACACGCTGTCCGTTGCGTTCTTCATGCCGACGATCGCGTTGACGAACTCGGTAGCTTTCAATGCGCTGGTAAAGGCCAACATGGACACCGTTAAGGACTTCCCGCCGATTCGTGTGTTCGGTACCGTAGGTTTCATCGTAGCGGAATGGAGTGTGGATTTGTTGGGTATTCAAGCCAGCCCGCTGCAGTTCATCCTGAGCGGTGGTCTGAGTCTGCTGATGGCAGGCTATTCGCTCACCTTACCGGCTTGTGAGGTCAAGAAAGTAGAAGGCAATGTGGATCTGGTCGAGGCACTTGGTCTTAAGGCGTTTGCGCTCTTCAAACAGAAGAAAATGGCGCTGTTCTTTGTCTTCTCGATGCTGCTCGGTATGTGCCTGCAAGTGACCAACTCGTACGCCAACCCGTATATCACTTCCTTCGGCGAGATCGAGAAGTTTGCTTCTACTTTCGGTGTACAGCACGCGAACATCCTGATCTCCATCTCGCAGATCTGTGAGGCCCTCTGTATCCTGGCTATCCCGTTCTTCCTCAAGCGATTCGGTATCAAGAATGTGATGCTGATGGCGATGTTTGCCTGGGTATTCCGATTCGGATTCTTCGGTGCCGGCGATCCGGGTATGCCTGGCGTACTGTTGTTCGTGCTCAGTTGCGTCGTTTACGGCTTTGCGTTTGACTTCTTCAATATCTCCGGTGCGCTGTATGTGGATCAGGAGACCGAACCCGCCCAGCGTTCTTCCGCGCAAGGTTTGTTCATGATGATGACCAACGGTCTGGGTGCTACCATCGGTACGCTTGCAGCACAAGCGATTGTTAACAAACTGGTCAACGCTCAGGAGGTGGTTGCGCAAGGCCCAATGGCCGTTTGGGACGGTTGGAAAGAAGCGTGGTTTATCTTTGCAGGCTTTGCATTGGTAGTATCGATCGCCTTCTGGATCTTCTTCCCGAAAACCCCGGTGAACAAGGATATTGAGGTAAAGCACTAATTAGTGTATGGTGTAAAGTGTAAGGTGTATAAGAAGGAACTTACATATTATTTCTCTACGCCTATCGCGTACATCGTGATTGCCTTGTACCAATTAGCTATCAGTCTTTTCCTTTGGGTAATCCCGGGTCAGTGGAATATCATTGACTCGGGATACGCCCAAGTGGACGGACTGTTCCAACTCAGTCCTTGGCTGTTTATGCTTCTCTGCCCCGCGCTCACCATGCGTCTGTTGGCCGAAGAACGTCAATCCGGTATATGGGACCTTATTCGCACCAAACCGGTGTCACTTACCCGTATCATGCTCGGCAAGTATTTCGCGGCGTGGACACTGGTGCTCATCGGTCTGCTGCCCTGTTTTGTGCATTATTTTGTAGTGGCATACATGGCAGAACCTATGGATAACTTAGACAGCGGCGCTTTCTTGGGATCCTTCATCGGACTGATCCTCTTGAGCAGCACGTTCATGGCGATAGGCCTGCTCTGCGCGAGTTTCAGTAAGAGCCAGATCGTTTGTTTCATAACCGGCACGCTCGCTTGTTTTGTGCTTTACTGGGTACTCCTTCAGGACCACTACTCTGCTCTCTCGCGAGGTGTGATTGACTTGCGCGACGTAGCTGTCTTTGTCGGTACAGCTGTTATAGCCATTGTTGCCGCTATATTTATCATCGATAAACTCACCACCAAATGACTCGCATCGGTCTTCTCTCAGATACGCACGGGCTCTTAGACAAACGCGTCTTGGAGCATTTCAAAGATGTAGATGAGATCTGGCACGCGGGTGATATAGGCTCCGAGGATGTCTTACGACGTCTTCGGGAGTTCAAACCCACACGTGCTGTGTATGGCAACATGGACAGCGGAGAGGTGCGTTATTCGTTAAGCGAGTTCTATCGTTTTCGTGTCGAAGAAGTGAACGTCCTTATGACCCATATCGGCGGATACCCCGGTAAATACAACCCTTGGCTGATTCCTTGGTTTAAGAAAAGTTTGGAAGCCAAAGAAAATGAACAAATGGTAAATGAACAAATGGTAAATGTCATTGACCTCTTTGTGTGCGGACACAGCCATATTCTGAAAGTGCAGTACGATCCGCTCTTTAAGTTCCTCACTATGAATCCGGGCGCAGCAGGCATACAAGGCTGGCAGCCCTGCCAAACACTACTGCGATTTACCATAGACGGTAAAAAGATAGATAATTTGGAAGTCATTGAGTTAGAGCGACTTTAGCGATTTTGTAAACTACACTTTGCAAAATATGTTAAAAAACATATAAAAAAATTTGGTCATATCAAAAAAAAGCAGTATCTTTGCACCGGATTTGAAAGAGATCAGATCTAAAAAGAAAGCTCAATCTTTTTTGTACCTTAAATAAACAGACTAATACCTTAGAAAAACAGGCGTCGCGACGACGACTGTTTTCGCTTTTAAAGGTAAACCTCTTAACTATAATAAACCCCGCCTACTCTCTCGAGTGACGGGATTTATTTTTACTGGGAATCTAGGATCCTAGGAAACTACTTGATCTCTTGCGCTTTGATACCATCGCGCTCCAGCAGCGCATTAATGGTCGGTTCACCGCCGCGGAAACGTTTGTACAGATCCATCGCTTTCTCTGTACCTCCCTTCTCCAGGATATTCTCACGGAAGCGTTTTGCGGCTTTCTTGTCAAAGATAGTACCGCTCTTAGCTTTCGCCGCTTTGAATACCGAGAAAGCATCCGCGTCAAGCAGTTCGGACCACTTATAGCTGTAGTAGCCGGCAGCGTATCCACCGGAGAAGATATGGGTGAATGCACCGCACATCTGTGTACCCGGTACATCAGGCAGCACACGCACTTGCTCCATTGCGTTATTGCTGAAACGCACAACAGACTCTACCATACCGATCGTCTCATTGACCTCAAACGGTTGCTCGAGCGTATGCCAAGCCATATCCAGATAGCCGAAACTCAACTGACGAGCGCACGCATAAGCGGCCAGATACGTCTGGCTGGCATGCATCTTATCCAAGAGTTCTTGCGGCAGGGGCTCGCCGTTCACATAATGTTTCGCAAAGGTGTCGAGGAATTCCTTCTCGTCGATGAAGTTCTCATTGAACTGACTCGGCAGTTCTACAAAATCACGCGGTACGTTTGTTCCGCTCTGCGATGCATATTGGCAGCGAGTGAGCATACCGTGAAGGGCATGTCCGAACTCGTGAAGGAACGTACGCACTTCGTCGTAGGTAAAGAGTGCAGGCTTGTCTGCGGTGGGTCTTGTGAAGTTCATCACATTGACGATATGCGGACGGTGATCTTTCTTTCCTTGAATGAACTGCGGCTGGAAATCATTCATCCACGCACCGCCGCGTTTGCCATCCCGCGGGTGGAAGTCAGCGTAATAAACAGCCAAGAACTTACCTTTCTCGTCAAACACCTCATAGGCTGTCACCTCCGGGTGATATACCGGGATCTTCTTGTTCTCTTTGAACTTAAGGCCATACAAGCGTTCAGCAAGTCCGAACACACCTTTCTTCACAGCCTCCAACTCAAAGTACGGACGCAGGTCATCATCGCTGATGGCGTATTTCTCCTGTTTGAGTTTCTTAGCATAATAACTGAAGTCCCAAGGCTGCAGATGGGCGGCATAGAAACCGTGCGCATGCGCGTAGTCCTCGAGCTCTTGTACCTCTGCCAGAGCGGTCGGCATATAGGCATCGCGCAACTGATCCAGCAACTTATAGACATTCTCCGGTGTCTCAGCCATCGTCTTGTTGAGCGATTTCTCCGCATAGGTCTGTTTGCCAAACAACTTAGCCAAAGCCAGACGGGTGTTTACGATCTCAGCAATGACAGCCGTGTTATCAAACTCGCCGCCAATACATTTGCCGGCATTGGCCAGATAGAGCTCACGACGGATATCGCGGTTGTCCAGGTCTTTCATCACCGGAATAGTGGTCGTCGGCTTCAAGTTCAGCAACCAGCCGTCCAGACCTTTCTTCTCTGCATTGGTGCGCAGGACAGACTTGGTATCCTCGTTGAGACCTGCCAAGAGTGCCTCGTCTGTGATATGCATCGTCCAAGCGTTGGTAGCCTTGAGGGCATTCTGACCAAACTGAAGGGTCAGTTGGCTCAATTTAGCCGTCAACTCGCGGTAGGTCTGTTTGTCTTCCGGACTGAGGTTCGCACCGTTATTGGCAAAACTGTCGTATATATCCTCGAGCAGTTTACGCTGTGCCTTGTTCAGCTTGAGTTTGTCACGCTGGTCATACACGGCCTTGATACGTTGGAACAAACCCTCGTTGAGACGGATGGTGGAGAAATACTCCGACATCTTCGGACTCAACTCCATCTCGATCTGTTGCAGGGTATCATTCGTCTCTGCGCTCGTGAGGTTAAAGAAACAGCCGGCTACAATGCTGAACAACTCTCCGGAAGCCTCATAGGCCTCGATGGTGTTTTTAAACGTAGGCGCAGCAGGGTTGTTAACGATGTCATCGATCTCCTTCAAGCCTTGCTTCATCGCCTCCTCAAAAGCCGGCATGTAATGCTCGGCATGGATCTCATTGAACGGATACGTGCCGTGCGGCGTCTTCCAGTTCTTGTACTCAAAGAAAGGATTCGTAGCAGCAGTCGCTGCCAATACGGTAGTGGCTAATGCCATAGTTAAAATAGTTTTCTTCATAAATTATCGTAATAAATTGATATCTCCGGATAATTGATAAACGCCGATGACAGACTTGTCTGCATTGGCCTTGCGGGATTTATACACGGCCTTCAGACCGATATACTGCGCATCCTTGGCGGCATCTGTTCCAAGTGCCCGTATTACATAGTAATACGCACCCACAGCAGCCGGGCGTCCATTGATCGTCCCGTCCCAGCCTTTGGCGGGGTCTACAGACTCATACACTAACTTACCCCAACGGTTATACACCCATATATGGAACTCACGCAGCGAACGATAGGCTACGCGGAACTCATCGTTTTGGCCGTCGTTGTTGGGTGTGAACACATTAGGTACTGCCAAGTACGATTCGGCGATGGCTACCGTCACCTCACTCGAGTCGGTCTGACAAGAGGTGTTATTGACCGAGCACACTACCCGATAGGTACCCGGCTCCGAGAACGTATAACGGATATCGGGGTCAAAACGATTGACTATCAGCTCGGTAGCTTTATAGATGCTCCATCGATAGTACAGCACAGCCGGTGTCGGGTTGCTGTAGAAAGCGACCTCTAATGGTCCGCTGTACTCCGAACCTGTGATCAGTGTCTCACTGGAAGGACGGTTTCGCTCGTTCGATTTCTCGCCCTCTTCTCCACGCGTCGTAGCGATATGCGTCAACTGCATATTGACGGCTCTCACCTCTTCGGGCTGCAGTTGCACCTCTACGCAAGCGGAGTCAAGTCCCAAAGCCGAACGTACCTCCGGGTCATAACAGAGACGAAGCGGTGTAGTGCCATACAAAGCGGGAATCGTGAATACGGACCGCAACTTACCTGTGTGCACTGCCGCCGAGTCATACCACTGTTCTCCGTTCCAGGCCAGTGCATTATACGATAAGGAATACGTGCGCGCGAGAGACCCCATGTCACCCGTCACACGAATGATCGTACTCTCGCAGTCCGGCTCGACCGTGAAATCCAAATCTGCAATGTCCGTGTACAAGTACACACAGAACGAATGGCCGGCGGCTTTGTAACACCCCTCACCCGGATAGATCTCGTCTGTTCCGGACGCGTATTCCGTGCCATCAGCATGATACCATGTGATATCGCCGATGGTGGAACGCAGATGTATCTCGTCCTTGAAGATATACGATGTGTCGGTACCGTTCACCACCTGCGTAGCCACACCTACGCACTCGATATCCGAGGCGTAAGCGATAGCCACCACAAGCGTCATTAGTATGAGCGAAAAGAGCTTCCTCATTTATTTACCTGGAAACGTGTATTGCCGTTTTGGATAAAGTCCACAATCTGTTTGGCAGCTGCAATACCGGCATTGATATTAGCCTCTGATGTCTGTGCACCCATCTTCTTGGGGGTTGCGAAGTAGCGTCCTTCGAAGAGCGTGCGGAACTTCGCATCGGCTACGGGCATAATATCGGTCATATACTTCAAGTCCGGACGCTCTTGCATCAGGGCAATCAGACCCTCTTCGTCGATCACTTCCTTGCGGGCTGTGTTGACGAGCACACCACCCTTTGGCATCAGGTTCACCAAGTCATGATTGATGCTGTTCTTGGTCTCTGCGGTGGCAGGGATATGCAGGCTGACGATGTCGCAGGTCTTGTATAACTCCTCTGCACTGTGAACCGGCTTCACGTTCGCTGCGACCATTGCCTCGTCCGGGCAGTACGCATCGTACGCATAGACCTCCATACCGAAGCCCTGTGCAATACGTGCTACATTTCGGCCTACATTACCAAACGCATGGATACCCAGTTTCTTGCCTTTCAGCTCCGTGCCCGACGTACCGTTGTACAAGTTACGTACGGCATAGACCATCAGACCGAGTGCCAACTCTGCTACCGCGTTGCTGTTCTGACCCGGCGTGTTCATCGCTACCACTTTATGGGCAGTAGCGGCCTCGAGGTCGATGTTGTCGTATCCGGCACCGGCACGTACAACGATCTTGAGTTGTTTAGCGGCGTCCAACACGGCTGCATCGACAATATCCGAGCGAATAATGAGTGCGTCTGTGTCAGCGACAGCCTCCAAGAGCTGTGCTTTATCTGTATATTTCTCGAGCAGCGCCAGTTCATAGCCTGCGCCCTCTACCACTTCGCGAATGCCGTCTACGGCCACTTTCGCAAAGGGTTTCTCTGTTGCTACTAATACTTTCATAAATCTTCAATTTTCAATCTTCAATTTTCAATTTAATGAAGTTTCTCGTATTCCTTAATGCAATCTACCAATGCCTGTACACCTTCGAGATCCATTGCGTTGTAGCAGGAAGCACGGAAACCGCCTACCAGACGGTGACCCTTGATACCTACCATACCGCGCTCGGTAGCGAACTTGAAGAAGTCATCCTGCAGATCCTCAAAGCCCGGCTTGAAGACGAAGCAGATATTCATGCGGCTGCGGTCCTCTTTCTTGGAGATGGTCGGCATAAAGAGTTTCGACTCATCGAGGCACTTGTAGAGCAAGTCCGCTTTCGCTTTGTTGCGCTCCTCAATCCACTTCACACCGCCGTTCGCTTTGAGCCAACGAAGGGTCAGCACAGCCGTATAAACAGGCAGTACAGGAGGTGTATTGAACATCGAACCGCCATCGATATGGGTCTGATAGTTCAGCATCGTCGGAATATAACGACTTACTTTACCAAGACAGGACTCTTTGATTATGACGAAGGTCACACCCGCCGGCGCGAGGTTCTTCTGCGCACCGCCGTAGATGATATCGTACTGGCTGACGTCGATCGGACGGCTGAGGATGTCGGAAGACATATCGGCTACCAAAGGCACATTACCTTTCTTGCGATAAATCTCAGCGAGTTTCTCGTCATTGATCTCGGTACCGAAGATGGTGTTGTTGGTTGTGATATGGAAGTAGTCGGCATCTTGCGGGATCTCGTAGTCTGTCGGGATACTGTCCGTGCTGGCTGCTACTTCGATGGCCTCACCGAAGCCTTTGGCTTCCTTGAGCGCTTTCTTACTCCACACACCGGTATTCAGGTACGCTGCTTTCTTCTCCAGCATATTAAACGGCACCATGCAGAACTGCAAGCTGGCACCACCGCCGAGGAACAGCACGCGGTAACCCTCCGGCACGTTCAGCAGCTCCTTTACCAAGGATTCTGCTTCGTCCATGACGGGTTGGAAATACTTAGCACGGTGACTAATCTCCAGAACCGACAGGCCTTCTCCCTGAAAATCGATAACAGCATCTGCTGTCTGTTTGATCACTTCTTGCGGGAGAATACTCGGACCCGCATTAAAATTGTACTTTTTCATGACTATTTAAGTATAAAATATTTATTATTCCAAGATGTTCTGTGAATCTCCGGCAGGGCGATGATACCCTCTTTGGGTTTCTTACCGGCCAGATAGAGCGCATAGGCAACGGCTGCAAGATCGTCATTCTGAGCTTTCGAAGTATTCGGAGTACTCGGAATACTCGGAGCTACTGTCTGAACTCCCGCTTTCGCACGACGCTCTGCGAGATCCTTGTTAAACTGCTCTTTCGCCAAGCCGCTCTTATACTCGCGGTACTGTTTGTCATGCATAGCGAACTCGAACAACTCCTCGTCGTCCTGTCCACGATCCCAACCGAGTTCCTCCATCTCCTTGATGTACTGCGGCAGCACGTTCGGATAGAGTTTCTGCGGGTCGTCGGTGTAGAACTCAAAGCCTTTCTCTTTCGCCAACTCAATGATCTCCGGTGCCAACTCGCCCGGCAACTTACCGGACTTACCAAGGATCATGCCCCACATCGCCGGATCCATACGGGTGAAGTCTTTCTCGCCCATCGAGCGGCTAAAGAGGTTCATGAGGGCGGCGTTCTTCACGTACTGGCTGAACGGTGTTACCAGACACGGTGTTCCGAGCATCGGCCATATACGCTGTACTTCGTCGAAGAGTTGCACGAGCAGTTCGTCTTCTGACAACTCTTTCTCGCCTTTCTTCTTGAGGTTGGCATTGATAGCGGCGTGCATACCTTTGAGGTCAGCCATGAGCGAACCCATCATACCACCCGGCAGACCGCAGCCTACGAGCAACGAGGTCATCAAAGCATTCTTCGGATCGATCCAATAGCCCAGGAAATCATCGATGAACTCCTGCGTCAGGCTACGCGCCTCCATGTAGGCCTTCATATTGATGTCTTTGACACGGAAACCGGCATCCTTGAGCATCGCCTGAATGGTAATTACATCCGGGTGTACCTTACCCCAACTGAGCGGCTCCATCGCTACGTCAAGCACATCACCGCCGGCTTTGGCTACCTCGAGCATCGAAGCGACACTAAAGCCAGGGCCTGTATGTCCGTGGTATTGAATGATGATATCCGGGTGTTTCTCTTTGATAGCCGCTACGATGATGCCCAGCATAGCAGGACGACCGATACCTGCCATATCCTTCAAGCAGATCTCTTGCGCACCGCCTTCGATCAGTTGCTCGGCGAGGTTGATATAATACTCTGCTGTGTGCACTTTTGAATAGGTGATACACATCGTTGCTTGCGCGGTCATACCTGCCTCTTTTGCCCACTTGATGGACGGAATGATGTTACGTGGGTCATTCAGACCGCAGAAGATACGGGTGATATCCGTTCCCTGCGCATGCTTCACTTTGTACATCAATTGGCGCACGTCCGCAGGCACAGGATTCATACGCAGCGCGTTCAGACCGCGATCCAACATATGGGTCTTGATACCTGCCTCGTTGAACGGCTTACAGAACGTACGAACGGCTTGGTTCGGGTTCTCTCCGTACAACAGGTTCACTTGCTCACTCGCACCGCCGTTGGTCTCCACACGGTCAAAACAGCCCATGTCGATGATCACCGGCGCGATACGCGCTAACTGGTCCTTACGCGGCACGTACTTACCGCTACTCTGCCACATGTCACGATAAACAAGGGAGAATTGAATTTCTTTTTTCATATTTAATTATAATCTATATTTGCCCTCTTAGGCGGAAGCCGCTTCTCCCGTTATCGGGAGAACGCTCCGCCTTTGCGCTGCAAAGGTACAAAAAAATTTGCGTATATGCAAATAATTTTGTAATTTTGCAGCACATTTTAAAAAAAATATGCTGTTATATCCCAATTGTAAGATTAATTTAGGCCTGCGTATCGTTCGCAAACGCCCCGATGGTTACCATGATCTGGAAACGATCTTCGTGCCTATTTACGGCCTACACGACGAACTCGAAGTTGTTCCAGCCTCCACTTTTTCCTTTGAACAGGAAGGTATCGTTGTGGACTGTAAGCCGGAAGATAACTTGATCATCAAGTGTTACCTGCAGATGCAAGCCAAATATCCGCAGATAGGGCCGGTGTCCGTGCGTTTCAAGAAAAACATACCTTTTGGTGCCGGTCTGGGCGGCGGCAGTAGTGACGCGGCACATATGGCGATAGCGCTCAACGAACTCTTCTTGCTCGGACTCACCAAAGAGCAGCTCGTGCAGGAAGTGCGCCCCTTGGGAGCGGACTGCCCATTCTTTATCTACAACACCCCCTGTTATGCCGAAGGCATCGGAGATATCCTCATACCCATTGATCTCGATCTCAAAGGTACGCGTATCGTACTGATTAAGCCCGAAGAGGGCGTCTCTACCCGCGAAGCCTATGGCGGGATACAGCCTAATCCGAATCCTTTTGACCGCAAGACAAACGATTTCGAGAAGACAGTATTTCCGTTGCATCCTGTTATTGCAGAAATTAAAAAGCGCCTACTGGACGCAGGCGCTTATTATGCTTCGATGAGTGGAAGCGGTTCAACTGTTTTCGGCTTTTTTAAGGACGACGCGGAAGGTACTACCGACGCCCACCTGGCTGCTCTTAAGCAGGAGTTTGCCTCCATGATACTGCTCGACGATACGTTTGGCGAGTGGAAGGCCTAACCCCCATCCTCTCTCTTTCGAGGTGAAGCCCGGCTCGAAGATATGAGTCTGCGTCTTCTTGTCGATACCCTTACCGGTGTCTGTGATATCGAGCATCAGTTCATGTTCGTTCTCAAAGACCTCTATCCGTATCGTTCCCTCGCCAGTGATGGCGTCAGCGGCGTTCTTGAACAGGTTCTCAAACACCCATCGTATCAGCGGCGCGTTCATCATCACCGGACGTACTACGCCTTGTAACGCACTGTCTTCCACCGTGATACGGCGGCTGACACGCGAATGCATATAGGCGATCGTGTCCTTAAGAACAGGTATCACATCGCCCGCTTGTAACTCAGGTTCACTGCCTATCTTCTGGAAGCGATCGGCGATCATCTGCAGCCGTTCGATGTCCCGTTTCATCTGCGGCACATACTCATCCTCTGGATACTTGTCGGCCAGCAACTGCTGCCAGGCATTAAGCGACGAGATCGGAGTGCCAAGTTGGTGCGCGGTCTCTTTGCTCAGCCCCACCCACAAGCGATTCTGCTCGCTGCGCTGGGTGGTGTACATGACGATGATGGCGATGGCGATGAAGATGAAGATAAGGGCAAACTGAGCATAAGGCACCAGGCGTAAGCGGGTGATAAGACTGCTGTCTCCCCAGTAGATATACTGGGCCTGCTGTTCGCTCAGTTTCAGTTCGATAGGTCCGTGTTCCAGTTGTCCGGCTTTCTTCTCGTCTATATTACGGAAGTTGGTCACATTGCCCTCCGCATCTAAGATACATACGGGGATCGTAGTGTTCCCTTCGATGATCGACCAGCAGAACTCGATGTCCGTGTTCTCGTCCGCCGAAGCCAGTTGTCGCTCCGCCTCGGCCCAGATAGCCATACGTTTCTGTTCCTCGGCCTGCAGCGACCGCGCGAGGTTGTTCGTAAACAAAACGGAGATAGCCACAATCAACATGGCTATCACCAACACTATTGTTCCGAATCTGCGCTTACTCATATCAACCAAGCATGGTCAATAATACGCCTGCTGCTACGGCAGAGCCGATCACACCGGCTACGTTCGGACCCATTGCGTGCATGAGAAGGAAGTTAGAGGGGTTCTCTTCTTGCCCTACGGTCTGACTCACACGTGCGGCCATAGGTACAGCCGACACGCCTGCAGAGCCGATGAGCGGGTTGATCTTCTCCTTAAGGAAGAGGTTCATGAACTTAGCCAGCAGCACACCTCCTGCGCTACCCAGACCAAAGGCCACAATACCCATCGCAAGGATCATCAGCGTCTGCCATGTCAGGAAACTACCGGCGGTAGCCGTTGCACCTACGGAGAGGCCGAGGAAGATGACCACAATGTTCATCAACTCGTTCTGCGCGGTCTTGCTTAGACGATCCACTACCCCACACTCTTTCATCAAGTTACCGAGCATCAAGCAGCCGATGAGCGGCGCTGCGTCCGGCAAGATAAGAGCTACGATAGCGGTGATGATGATCGGGAATACGATCTTCTCGGTCTGCGAGACAGGACGTAACTGTCCCATCTTGATGGCGCGCTCTTTCTTGGTCGTAAGGGCACGCATGATAGGCGGTTGAATCACCGGCACGAGCGCCATATAACTGTACGCTGCAATAGCGATCGGGCCTAAGAGGTGCGGAGCGAGTTTACTCGTCAAAAAGATACTCGTCGGACCGTCTGCACCACCGATGATACCGATCGAACCGGCCTCTGCGGGTGTAAACCCCATCGCGTTCGCGCAGAGGAAAGTAACGAAGATACCGATCTGTGCGGCTGCGCCGAGGATGAGCGATTTCGGATTAGCAATCAGCGGACCGAAGTCGGTCATCGCACCTACACCGATGAAGATCAGGCACGGATAGACACCGGCTTTCACGCCGATATAGAGCACGTCGAGCAGACCACCCTCTTTGAGGATCGCGCCGTACGAGTGGTACGCAGGGCTGTCCGGATCAAGGAACGCTGTCCACAGTTCGCTGTGAAACATGTTCGCGCCCGGCAGGTTCGTTAGGAGCATACCGAACGCGATCGGAAGCAGCAACAACGGCTCGTATTTCTTGTGGATCGCCAGGAACAAGAGGAAGAAACTAACGAGCAACATGATTCCCTGCTGCCACGTCAGTTGCATGAACCCCATGCCGGAAAAAAATTCCAAAATATTCATTTTGAATATTTATTTGTGATTTGTAATTGGTGATTTGTGATTTAACCAAGCACAATCAGTAAATCATCTTGCATGACGTTCTGGCCCGGAGTAACAGCGATCTGTTTCACTGTGCCGTCTGCCTCTGCCATGATGGCGTTCTCCATCTTCATGGACTCGAGCGTAAGCAACGTGTCGCCTTTCTTAACCGCCTGACCTTCAGCCACAAGCACTTTGATGACCGATCCGGGCAGCGGGCTCTTTACTTGCACACCACCGGCTGCAGGAGTTGCAGCAGGTTTAGCCTCTGCTTTAGGAGCTTCTGCCTTAGGTGCCGGAGTTGCTTTCGGTGCCTCCGGAGCCGCTTTAGGTGCCGGTTTAGCGGCAGGAACAGCAGCCTCGGTCTCTACTTCGTATACTTTGCCGTTTACCGTCACTTTGGTCTTACCGGCTTCGATTTCTTCTACGGCGCACTTAGATTATTCTTATTCAAGAAACGATTAATATGGTCAAAAGCCCATAGATTATTCTTATTCAAGAAACGATTAATATGGTCAAAAGCCCATATTATTCAGTCCGTTTGCTTTTTCATTCCACGCTGTCTCACGTGCCTGCGCAGCGATGATGGCGGTAGGTTGGTCGTGATGGCCTGCTTCTGAAGCCAGATAGAGCGCTGTTGCGATAGCCGCGGCGGTATCGTCCTGACTCTTGACTCCTGATTCTTGCTTCTTGGGTTTGCGCTCAATCAGCTGCATGACCCAGCCGAAGAACTTCATGACATACACCAGGAAGAATAGCAGCAACAGCACGATGCCGAAGCCTAAGCCTGTCACGATCCAAGTATCAGATGTAATAGCCAATAACATAATTACAGCGGGATATTCGAGTGTTTCTTAAGCGGGTTGGTCAGACGCTTGGTCTGCAGCATCTCGAAGGCACGAATGATACGGCTACGGGTGTAGCGCGGCTCAATCACATCGTCGATATATCCGCGGTTAGCAGCCTGGTACGGACTTGCGAAGAGGTCCTTGTACTCTGCCTCTTTCTCCGCGATGAAGGCTTTCTTCTCCTCCGGATCTTCGATGGCTTTGATGGCTTTGGCTTGCAGCACACCTACGGCACCGCTGGCACCCATCACAGCGATCTCTGCGTTCGGCCAAGCATAGCACATATCGCCGCGCAGTTGCTTACAACTCATCACGATATGGCTGCCGCCATACGATTTGCGAACGGTGATGGTGACTTTCGGAACAGTTGCTTCGCCGTAAGCAAACATCAGTTTTGCTCCGTGATCAATGATACCTGCGTACTCCTGTCCGGTGCCGCAAAGGAAGCCCGGAACATCGACGAGCGTCAAGATCTGGATATTGAACGCGTCGCAGAAACGAACGAAACGAGCGGCTTTACGGCTAGCGTCGCAGTCCAGCACACCGGCCAGCCAAGAAGGCTGGTTAGCGATGATACCGGTCGAACGACCGTTGAAACGAGCGAAGCCGCAGATGACGTTCTTCGCATAGTCTTTATGTACCTCCATGAAGTCGCCGTTATCCACGATCGTATTGATGATCTCGTGCATGTCGTAGGGTTTGTTCGGGTCGTCCGGAACGATCTCGTTGAGGTGATCGTCCACACGTGCGATATCGTCGGTGCATGCTACCAGCGGAGCCTCCTCCATGTTGTTCTGCGGGATGAAGGAAACGAGACGACGTACTTCTGCCAGTGCCTCTTCCTCGGTAGCAGCTACGAAATGGGTCACACCCGACTTGGTAGCATGGATCTTAGCGCCGCCGAGTTGCTCAACGGTCACATCTTCGCCCGTCACGGACTTCACTACTTTCGGACCAGTGATGAACATATAACTGTTCTGCTCGGTCATCATGATGAAGTCCGTCAGCGCCGGGCTATATACAGCGCCTCCGGCACACGGACCGAAGATCACGCTAATCTGCGGAACGACACCCGATGCAAGGATGTTACGCTCGAATATCTCTGCGTATCCCGCGAGCGCGCACGCTCCTTCTTGAATACGTGCTCCACCCGAGTCGTTGAGGCCAATGATCGGCGCACCGAGTTTCATAGCTTGGTCCATGACATTGCAGATCTTCTGCGCCATCGTCTCGCTCAATGAACCGCCGATGACCGTTGCATCCTGCGCAAAGACGAACACCAGACGACCGTCAATCGTACCCGATCCTACTGCTACACCATCACCGAGGAACACCTTTTTCTCCATGCCGAAGTCATGACAACGGTGGGTCAAGAACATGTTCACTTCTTCGAACGAACCTTCGTCCAGCAGCAAGTTGATACGCTCGCGGCAGGTATAACTGCCCTTGGCGTGATGTTTCTCTACCGCTGCTTCACCGCCGCCGGCTTGTGCCTTCGCGCGGTTATCAATCAGTTTGTCTAATTTAGCCTGATCCATAAAAATTAAAAAATTATTGATTTAAAATTTAAAAATTCAAAATTCAAAGATTGATATTAGAGAAATCGAGTTCCTGTCATATCTGATTTCCGTAAATAGTGGATAAAGTTCGCTAAAGACGTACTCATATTTAAAACTATATCCAAATATTTTTTGTATTCCTCATCAGATATAAAATCTACATCTTTTGCCCTGTGCAATTGACTGCGGACTTCACCGCAAGATCCTTTGGCGATATATAAGAATTGCATAAATTCTTTATTATTTTCTTTCTCAAAACCTTCTGCAATATTATCCATCACGGATCCAGCAGCAGCTCGTATTTGACTACAAAAACGAAAATCTTTTGAGAATGGCTCATTTGAAGTAATCCTATAAACTTCTTTAGCAAGTGCCCTAGCTTCTTGCCATATAGGTAGATCTTCAAATTTCGCCCAAGTAGCCATATTTTTGAATCTTGAATTTTGAATCTTTGAATGAGTAAACTCGTTTACTTGGGTTGTTGACAAAGTTCAGTTAATACGCCCTTCGTGCTCTTCGGGTGGAGGAAAGCAATCATCAGGTTCTCAGCACCTTTGCGCGGAGCCTTGTCGATGAGTTGGATACCTGCTGCCTCGCACTCAGCAAGGGCTTCTGCTACGTTCTCAACGTTGAAAGCAACGTGATGTACACCGCCGCGACCGCCGTTCTTCTCGATGAACTTGGCAATCGTGCTGTCTTCGCTCGTTGGCTCCAACAACTCGATCTTCACTTCGCCTACCTTGAAGAAAGCCGTGCGGACCTTCTGGTCTGCCACTTCCTCAATGCTGTAGCACTTGTTACCGGTTAAAAACTCAAAGAACGGCGCAGCCTCTTCGATAGAGGTCACTGCAATACCTAAATGTTCAATGTGTGTGGGTTTCATAATGATATATTTTTTTAGTTATTAGATTCAATTCACATAATTTGCGCTGCAAAGGTACAACATTTTTTTGAATTACGCAAATATTTGTATATTTTTTTTCGATATCTGGCCAAATTAACCAAATCACGCATTAATCACACAATAATCACGCAATAATCACCCAATAAGACTCCGTTGCAAGCCTTGAATTTACAGAGATTTCGGGTTATATGTGGCTGAAAACATCTTTTAATACATAAAAAAGAAAAACGCACCCTAAGATGCATTTTTCCTTATTTATCCGAAAAGATGTACTCGTAGAGCTTGATGGAATAGAGTTTGCCATTGGGCAGGTAGTTATACTGCTTGGCCTTGGTGCCATTTTCGTTCCACTCGTATTTTTTGATACGAACAGGTCGGTTTCGGTCGTTGTATTCCACTTCCTCGGCGACCTTGCCGGTGACGTCGTCGTACTTGTACGTCACACGGCTTTTCTGGCCATAGGTAGCGTACTCGATCTCCTCGATGCAGCGTCCTTCGCTATCATATACTTTCAGGTGGTCTAACCAACGAGTCTTGGTCTTGGAGTCGGTATTCCACTCCTTAACCGTGAGGTTCTTATGCCGCTCGCGCTTGGCGAGTTGTTCGGGCGTTAACAGGCTCTGAGCGGATAAAGAAGCAAAGAGCAAAGAACAAAGAGCAAAGACTGATATACTAAAAATTCGTCTCATAAAAACATCAAATTTCAAAAATCTAAAATCAAATATCAAATTTACCATCCGCCGGGACGTCCTCCACCGCCGCCGGAGTTACCTCCGCTGTAGGTCGAGAGGCTGACAGACGAACCGCCGCTATAGGTAGCCGGGTAATAGCCCATGCCATTGAAGATAGCCGTTCCGGAAGGGGTGACGGATTTATAAAGGGTGGGCTGAGAGGCACCGGAAACGACCAGCGTAGAAGCATTGGAACTGGGGGTCTTGAAAGCAAAGACATTGCTGCCTACAACGAGTGCGTACCAAGTGTTCGTACTGCCGGAGGCTTTGTAGCAGGTCTGTGTGAGGCTTGAACCGCTCTCCAGTGAACCCACCGCTACGATCGTCCCTCCGCTGACGTACAGCTTCTTACCGCCTTCGGTATTGGCATCAATGGCCACTTCTGGGCTACGCGAACCGATGGCATAGTTAAGACCGCCTTTGATATAGCAGTTACCGTTGGCGTCGATGCCGTCGTTAGAGGTCGAGTATGCGCAGACGAGACCGCCGGAAATAGTGAGGTCACCACCACTATTGATAGCGTCGTCTGCCGACTGCGAATAGACCGTACCTCCGGTGATGGTGATGGTACCTTTGGCTTCGATACCTTCGGGACTGCTGGATGAGGAAGCCCCCCCACCCCAAGGACCGCCTCCACCTCCGGAAGACGTGCCGGTACATATCACTTGGATGTCACCGCCGTTGATCACCAGGTCACCTTTGGTCTTGATGCACTTGTATTTGCTCGTCACACGGATCGTACCTCCGTTGATGGTGATACCCAGCGAATCAACGATGCCTTTGTCCGTTGCATTCAGCACGTCAATATAGCCGTCGTTGATGATTATGATCGAGTCACACTGCACGCCATCGTTGCCTGCGGTGATCGCGAAAACACCTCCGTCGAAATATACGCCGTCATTCGCATGTATTCCGTCGTTTGCCGAAGTCAGATTCAAAGTACCGGTACTCTCGGTAAATTGGATATAGTCGTCCGAGGCAATTGCATGTTTGTAGTTCCCTTTGACGGTTAATGTTCCTGCGCCGGAGAAGATCATCTGCCCCTCACTGAAGAACGCGGCTTTGCGGTCCTCGTCCGAGGTGGCATAGGTGCTACCGTCCGTCAAACTATTCGTGCCCTGAAGTACTACAAAACAACTCTTCTTACACTGGTTGTTAATCGCCGGACCGTCGGAACAGGTCAATGTCAGACCGTTCAGAATCAACTGATGTCGGTTCGTGCCGTAGATGGTTAATTGTCCTTGACCCGTTCCGCTCAGCATATATGTGATATCCTTCACAGTCGAGTTTACGGTCACATAGCCGTTCTCGGTCGTAATCTCAACTCCCGTGTGCGAACCCTCTACGTCAGCACTCTGACCGCTCCATGTGATTGAGATCGTGTCGGTCGTTGTGATCGTCGTGTCCAGAGGCATAACGGTCTCGGTACTGTCCGTACCCGTGCTCGTGCCCGGATCAGTTGGTGTGTTCTGTTCTGTGCAGGCAATCATCCCGACTGCCAAAAGCACAATAAGCCAAATCTTTTTCAAACTAATACCTTTCTTTACCATTCTAAATTATATCGTATTCCGATGGAGTGCATGTAGAGCGTCTCTTCCGTCAACTCAATGTAATTTTTCTTCTTTGTGATGTTGATATCGCGGTCGTAGCCGTAGGTGAAACGATAGAAGAAATCGAGGCTGCTGAGTTTGCTCACGCGCCATTTGACGCCGGCTTGCGTACGTACGGAGCAGATGAACTGATGGCCGTTACGTTGCTGATACTCAGGCACATTGAGCGTGTTGATCAACTCGACCCACAGGTAGGGCTTGACGGGTTTGCCGGGCACGATGAACTCCGTACCTATCTTACTGCGTAAGAACAGATCGTATTTGTTCTGCTCCAACAGGTTGACGCTGTCCGTACGCATGTCCAACTGCAAGCGCTCACGCAGGTAGATCTTGGCGTAATCGAAAGTATATGAACCTGTTACGCTGAAGAACACACGATGCTTGAGCCACTCGTTCGGATCGGCTTTCTTTGTGTCAGTCCAAGTACTCTGCGGGCCGAAGATTTTAAGCGTATATCCGAGGTCTAAACGCACGTACTCGATGGGTTTGTAGCCGAAGTCGATGGTTGTGTAGGACTTACGGAAGTTAGCGCCCACCTCTGAGTTATAGACATCAAACCACAGGTCTTCACTCACGCCCAAGCGCAGGCCATTGTTCCATTTCTTAGTGAAGGTCGCACCTGTACGTATCTGCGCCGCCTGTATCGTCACCGCCTCCTGGCTGTCATAAGTCACAGCCCGTAAGGGGATGGAATATAGAGTATAGAGTACAGAACACAGACCTATTATGAAGGAGCGTTTCATTTGAATTTCGTTATTTGGTCAATACTGTTAACGGTTTTGCCTGCCTCCAATGGGTAGGTCATCTTGATGTAGGCTACGTCGCGGAGGAAATCGATATGTCCTATCTCGATGTCGAGCACCTTGAGACCGGTGCGCTCTTCGAGGTCGGCGATGAGGGAAGCACGGTTCTCCGGCTTTATGTTCTCTATCTTCTCATAGAGGATGATCTTCGTGGAGATACGCTTGCGTCCGTTCCAGAGCTCAAAGCCCCATGCCAAAGCGAGCATCAGTATATTGGCGAAGAGCAACAAATACCATGCCAAGCCGTCTGCCTTGAGGCTCAAGGAGTTGATGACCGACAGGGCAATGATAAGGAACATATAGTTCATCTCGCGGATAGGCACCGTCTCGGTACGATAGCGAATCATACCGAAGATAGCAAACAGACCGAGGACGAAACCGGTCTGGATATCCAGTATCTGCATAAGCCACAGCAGCAGGAACATACCGCTGGAAAAGAGCATGAACTGCACATAGTAGTCGCGGCGACGGCTATAACGATAGTAGATGCAATAGATGAGAATCCACGACACCAGCAGGTTGAAGAGGAACATCAAGGGCATGGTGATCAGGTTCTCACTCACGCCGAGGAAGTCGGCTAAGGAGTGCATCACGTATGAGATACTGTCGCTTGTCCCAAAACGGGCAGCGATGTCCGGGTCGGACTCCAAAAACTCCAACGTAGGGTTGGCCAAATCAACTTGGGTCATAACTATTTAACATTTTTTCGATTTTACGTATTTTGGCTTTAAACCGGTTCTTTTTGATATCCGGTGTAGTGAGGGCTGTACCAATGCAGTACTTGCTAATCTTGAGCGGGTGTTGACGTAGGTCGAGCATGATGTGGGTCATCTTGGACGGCACGTTTCCGTCGCGCTTGAGTTCGATGATGACCAGTTCGGGGAAGGTCTTTTTCTCGCCGCTTATCACATTGTCCCACACAAGGTCCATGTCGATGGTCAGCCGTTCGGTCTTAGCTTTGTTGACCAGCGTGATACGATGGAACTTGGTCCATAGATGCGGACTGATCTCGGCCCATTCGTACCGGCTCTTGGCAGCTATGAAATCCCCCACACTCCACATGGTACGTTTTCCTTCTCCGAAAGTGTCGGCAGAGATGTCAAAGCCCGGCACAGAGATACGTTTTTTCTTGGTGCGGCCTTTGTTGTTCTTGCGCTTGATCTCCAGGAAGGTGAGGTCGCTGTCCACATACTGTCGCACGCGTATCTTCTGTCGCACGAGTTGGCGGTCATGGTGACGGACGTACATATCCAGGGTGTCCGTGTCGTAGTACATCGTGTCATAGGTCGCAATACGTTTTCCGTCGATCTCTTGCACGTAGTAGTCCGCCCTGGCAGCCTCCAATATTGCCGGAAGTACAGCCATCGGCACCGCATATTTGGTGTCGATACGGTTCATCAACTTCACACTCTCCATCTGCGCCAGACTGATCGGCTCAAAGGTTTGTAATATGTGCGATATGCCCTGCATACACAATATTCCGCGGCAAAGGTACAAAAAAATTCTTACATGCGCAAGAAAAATCGGAGAATTTATTTGCACATGTCAATTATTTGTTGTAATTTTGCGCCGTCAATGATGAGTAAACAGAGTGCTATCATAGTGCCGGAAGGGTGTACGCGGGTGTTGCTGCATGCGTGCTGTGCGCCGTGCTCGAGCGCGATCGTGGAGTGGCTGATGGCGCACGGGATAGAGCCCGTCATCTATTACTATAACCCCAATATCTACCCCCTCGAGGAATATGAGATCCGTAAGAACGAGTCGAAGCGACATGCGGAGAGTCTTGGCATCCCATGGATAGATGAAGACTATAACCACGAGACCTGGCAGGAAGCGGTGTGCGGGTTAGAGAACGAGCCGGAACGCGGTAAGCGCTGCGAGCTGTGTTTTTACCATCGCCTGATAGCGACTGCCAAGAAAGCGCAGGAGTTGGGAATACCCTATTTCGCCACAACCCTCGCTTCGTCGCGATGGAAGAGCCTGGAGCAGATTAACGCTGCCGGCAAAGCGGCAGCAGAAGCTGTCAGTATTCAGTATTCAGAAGTCAGATTCTGGGCGCAGAACTGGCGGAAAGACGGCTTGCAAGAGCGCAGAAATGTCTTACTCAAGGAATACGGTTTTTATAATCAGACCTATTGCGGGTGCGAGTACAGCATGAAAAAAGGAGGTTAATCCTCCTTTTTTTCTAAGTCATACCTGAACCCTACATACACTTTCCAACCCGTCGTAGGGCCGACCACCATGGACGCATCGAAGTCCGGACCGTACGGGTGGAAACTATCCACGATAGACGGATCTTGCCGGAAATTGGTCATGTTCTCTGCTCCGACATAGAGGCTGCAGGAACGGAAATACTTGGTGACCTGCGCCATGAGTTGCGGATACCAAGTGAAAGGTTGCTCAAAGCCGTCCGGCATACGTCCTACGCCGTTAAACTGAGCTGTGACGTCAAACTGCCATTTCTTAAGCGGTGTCTGATAACTCGTCGAGATGATCCCTTTGAAGCGGTTAGAGAGCGCTTTCGGACGCAGTTGATAAGCATTGACAGCCGCATTGAAGGTCGTTTGTTCGACGTCCGTATAGCGGAAAGCCGCCGTCCAGGTCCAGCCTCTGAGCACCTCTATCGACGCCTCTATCTGTGCACAATGCGCGAACGATTTAGCACCATCCACATCTGTCTGGTTGTAGATATACACCGCCTGCGAACTCTTGTCCATATCGACGATGAGGGAGTTGAGGAAATGGGTGTAGTAATACTCCAGCGAGAGTTGTAAGTTCTTGGAACCCAGCGGAATATCAAAGGTCGTCGAGAGACCGGCATTGACGGCTTGTTCCTGCTTGACGTAAGGCGTCAAGAGGATTGCACGGCTAGACGGCAGTATGTTCGCATTGTCCGCTATCGCGTTCGGGCTACGGTATCCCATACCCACACTTCCGCGCAGCGTCCACCACTCAAACGGCGTATAGCGGATATTCATTCGCGGGGTGAAGAAGAAACCGTACTTGGTGCTATAGTCCGCACGTACGCCTGCTACCAGACTCAGCATATCGTCATACTTGAGGTTGTATTCGGCAAAGATACCGGGCACGACCTCATAGCGGTTAAGGTCTAATGGTGAATGGCTAATGGTTAATGACTCCAGATAGCGGTCGAAATTGACGGAGAGACCAGCGGTCAGACGATGGTCATTGTCGACCTCGCCGATGCCTTCGAAATTACCCTGCCACATGGCATTGAGGTAGGCATTGGTCTGGGATGCCACCCACTCCCGCTCTCCGTACTTGTTATTGAGCGAATGATGGTTGGCCGCCAGGATGACCGCCACACTGCTTCCCGACTCTTCGTCATAGACATATCCGTTCTTGATATATCCGTCCACACGCCATGTGTTGAGGTTGATGAGGTAAGGGTTAGCTATCGTGTCCGCCAATTGTCCGCCCCTACGACGATCATATAGTCCGCGAACGAAGGCTTGGAACGTGTAATTACCGTGCTTGTAGAACCAGCGATTCGCAAGGTTCGCGTTCTGTACTTTGGGCATATCTGCAAACGAGTCATGATTGCCGTCCATCGCCATATAACTACCACCATAATGGGCTAATATACCGGTGTACAGCGATTCGTGGTGGCAGTGTTCGCCTTCGGCGTGATGATGCTCGTGCTCTTTGAGAGGAATTTGCCAACCGCCCATGAGATTCGCCTCCGCCATCAGTTCGGAATTGAACATAAGGTTGATGGAAAGCGGATTCTGTAACTGCGGCTTGAGGAGTTCCACATTGATCTGTCCGGAGGTTGCCTCGTAGCCGTTGATGACGGAAGAGGTACCTTTGCTGACCTGAATAGACTGCATCCAGGGTCCGGGGATATACTCGAGGCCGAAGTTCTGCGCCAGACCTCGTACGGCCGGTGTGTTCTCTTGGATCAACTGCACATACGTGCCGCTTAGGCCCAAGAGACGAATCTGTTTGGCGCCGGTAGCGGCATCGGAATAGGCGACATCGACCGAGGCATTCGTTTCGAACGCCTCGGAGAGGTTACAACACGCGGCGCGGCAGAGTTCTTCGCCGTTGATACGCTCGGTGTCGAAAGCCTCCGTACGACTCTTGACCTTGCCTTTCTTGCGTTGCACAACTGTGACCTCTTCAATCTGGAAATCACTGACCTCTTGCGCACACACACATGCGCACATCACTATAAATAAGGATATAAAACAATACCTTTGCATCGTCATTCTTTCAAATTCGGGTGCAAAGGTACTGCTTTTTATTCAATCACGCAATACCTAAAAATAGGTAATTTGCAATTTTTACTCTTCCTCGGTCTGCGAAGCGGCGTATGCAGCCAGCAGTTTCTCCTGTACATCAGCCGGAACAAGCTGGTAGCTGTTGAACGCCATCGTGAAGGTAGCACGACCACCGGTGAGGGACGAAAGCGTCGTCGAATACGAAGCCAGCTCTTTCAAAGGCACTTGTGCTTTGAGGCGGGTGAAGCTCTTTTCAGTCTCCATACCCATCACCATACCGCGACGACCGTTGATATCAGACATGACATCACCCATGATCTCCGACGGAACGAATACCTCGAGGTCATAAACCGGTTCGAGTACTTTCGGGTTCGCCTCTTTGAAGGCCTGAGCAAACGCGTTACGTCCTGCGAGACGGAAGGAGATTTCGTTCGAGTCAACCGGGTGCATCTTACCATCATAGATGATCACGCGTACGTCACGCGCATACGAACCGGTCAACGGTCCTTGCTCCATACGATCCATGATACCCTTGACGATAGCCGGGATGAAGCGTGCGTCGATCGCACCGCCGACGATGGAGTTGATGATGATGAGTTTACCACCCCACTCGAGGTTGATCTCTTGTTGGTCCTTGACGGAGATCTTATACTCCTGGTTACCAAACTTATAGGTCTCCTTAACCGGTTGTCCTTCCTCGTACGGCTCAACGATGAGGTGTACCTCACCGAACTGACCGGCACCTCCGGACTGTTTCTTATGACGGTAGTCAGCACGCGCAGCCTTGGTGATCGTCTCACGATACGGGATCTTCGGTTCGAGGAACTCGATCGGCATCTTATCGTTGTTCTCCAGACGCCATTTGAGGGTGCGGAGGTGGAACTCGCCTTGACCGGAAACGATCATCTGACGGAGTTCCTTGGATTGCTCTACGATCCATGTCGGGTCTTCCTCGTGCATACGGGTGAGGAGAGCAGCGAGTTTCTCGGCGTCAGACTCAGTTACCGGCTTGATAGCACGACGATAGCGCGGCTGCGGATACTGGATCGGAGCGTACTGCAGATCACAGCCCTTGGTATTCAGGGTGTTACCCGTACGGGTATCTTTCAGTTTCACAGTAGCACCGATATCGCCTGCAGCCAGTTCATCAACCGGAACACGGATCGAACCGGCTACCTGATAGAGCTGCGAGATACGCTCTTTGGATCCGCGCTCCATGTTCTCCAGATCATCACCGTTATGGATCGTACCCTGCATTACGCGGAAGTAGTTGACCTCACCGATGTGCGGTTCCACCGAAGTCTTGAAGACATAAACGCTGGTCGGCGCAGAAGCGTCCGGGGTGATCTTCTTGCCGTCCACTGTCGGATAACTGAAGTTAGCAGGACTCGGCGCCATACCATTGAGGAAGTCCATCAAACGACGAACGCCCATATCTTTGAGACCCGAGCAGCAGAGAACAGGATACATCGAACCATCGGCATAAACGCCCTTGAGGCCCTGCATGATCTCTTCGTCGGTCAAGCCTTCGCCCAGGAACTTATCCAAAAGGGTCTCGTCTGCCTCAGCAGCTGCCTCAGAGAGTTGCGAACGCATTTCTTCTACTTTATCTGCGTACTCAGCCGGGATGTCCTTGAGTTCAGGAGCACCGCCTTCGGGTTTCCAAACGAGCATTTTGCCCTTCAGCACATCGATCACGGCATTGAAGCCTGCACCGGCGTTCACCGGGAATTGGATCAACGTACACTTATTGCCAAAGTTCTCTTTGAGCTGGTTGAACGTGCGCTCGAAATCGGCATTCTCATGATCACATTTGTTAATAACAAATGCCAGCGGTTTGTGAGCTTTCTCTACGAGGCGGAAGTTATTCTGGGTACCTACCTCCACACCACCGTTAGCGCTGAGCACGATAAGTGCTGAACCGCACATCTGAAGGGCCGCTACCGTACCGCCGCAGAAGTCATCAGAACCTGCGCAGTCAATGATATTGAGTTTTTTGTTCTCAAACTCGATGTTACATACCGTGCTGAACACCGAATAGCCATACTCTTTCTCAACCGGGAAATAGTCGCACACAGTCGATTGAGCCTCAATCGAACCGCGGCGTTTAATCACCCCGCACTCGAACAACATCGACTCCATCAGAGTCGTTTTACCTGAGCCAGAACCGCCCAACATGGCAACGTTCTTGATCTCATTTGCTTGATAAACTTTAGCCATAAATGTATTAGTATTTAATGTTATTTATTCTATTTGCAAACTCAATGTAGCAAAATCGGGGCAAAATTACAAAAAAAAAATGACATACACAAGTGTATACGTCATTTTTCTGCATTTTTTTGTAGTGCTACCCGGACTCGAACCGGGGTTTACGGCGTGAGAGGCCGTTGTCCTAGGCCACTAGACGATAGCACCGAGGAGCTTTGTTTTTCAAAAGCGGGTGCAAAAGTACTGCTTTTTTTTCATATACGCAAATAATTTTGCAAAAAAATGCAATTTAGGTGCGTTTTTTTTGAATTAGTTCTTCTTTGGGGCCTTTTCTTTGCGCACAACCGTACCTGTTTCGGCACATTCGATCAAGTTTTGGAGGATCTCCTCGAACCGCCACTCGATAGCATTCTGCCAGGTCTTGTCGGAGATAAAAGCCGAGAGCACTTTACCGAACGTGATCACAAACTCATAGTGGATCTTCGTCTGGGTGGGCGAGATAGGTTCCATACGCATAATGAAATCGCCGCCCTCGAGGATTGAGCCCGAATAGGTCGCCGTCATATGCGCCGTAAGGGGATAGTGTGCTTTGACGGGACGCGTAAGGACGTATTTGGAGCCCAGATGTTGATCTTTCCACCACCGTACGCCTAACACGTAGATATCCAGCGCCACATCGCCGGTCTTGAGTTGGCGGTCATAGACGCGGTCTTTGTACTTCAGCTGTATCGCATTGCGGCTCTCTTTGGTCTTTTTGACCTCTTTCTCTTCCCCATCGTCCATGCCCAGATAGGCCCATAGGAACAAGGAGTCCGGGCAAGCCTGGAACTGGTAGCAGAAACTGTCCGTAACTAATAACATCTGCTTGAGGGGGGCATTACAGATCGTATCCACAACGACCGCACGGCGCTGCGGGCGAGCTGCGAAAGCAGGCAGGGCAAGGATCAGTACCATTGCCGCCAAAAGAATTCGTCGTGTTCTCATGGGAGTGTGTATTAACATTCATAATCCAGACACGAACGCAGTTCGGTGTTCGGCCTTACCACCCCATTCGCAACCGCCAGGTGGGCCGGATGCACAGCATATCCCTTCAGCGCCTCTTCCGACTCCAGCGTGCTATCCAGCATGATATCGACATTACTGCTCTCCAGACGGCCGTCTATCTGCACGTGGATATCCACCAGACCAGGCACTTGGCCTTTGAGTCCCTCTAAGCCTTGCTTGATGGCTTGTGCTTTCTCGCGTTTCTCAGCTGCGCTCAAGTCCGAGCGAAGCTTCCATAAGATGATGTGTTTGATCATTTGTTTGCTATATAAATAGTTGCTATTCCGAAGGTAAGGGGTATGAAATGCTCCTCTTTGAAGCCCGCGTCGTGCAGGTGTTGGGCAAAAGCCTCGCCCCAACAGAATGACTTGACGCTCTTGTTGAGATAGGTGTACGCCGTCTTGTCTTTGCTTACCACGCGCCCGATAAAAGGTAACACGCGCGAGAAATAAAAATCGTACAGCGCGCGTATGTAGCGCCCTGTAGGATAAGAGAACTCCAAGATCGTCACTTGTCCGCCGGGCTTGAGCACGCGGTAGAACTCCTTGAGGCCGGCGTCGAGGTCGCTGAAGTTACGGCACCCGAAGGCGCAGGTCACGGCATCGAACGACGCTTCCTCAAACGGCATCTCTTGGGCATTCCCATAGAAAAAGTCCACCTTATCCGCCAAGCCCGCTTTCGTACATTTCTCCTTTCCTATGGCCATCATCTGCTCCGACAGATCGAGGCCTATTACCCGCTCTGCCTTACCGGCCCGTAACATCGCTATCGCCAGGTCGGCGGTGCCGATCGCTACGTCCAGCACATGCTGCGCCGAGGTCATCATTGCTACGGTCTTCTTTCGCCAAAGGCGGTCGATATTGAGCGACAGACCATGGTTAAGTCCGTCGTAGGTAGGCGCGATGCGGTCGAAAAGTTGACCGATATGTTGCTTCTCAGAATCCATATCGGGTGCAAAGGTACAAAAAATTATTCACATACGCAAAAAAAATTTGTGTATATGCATTTTTTTTTGTAATTTTGCAGCGCAAAATTGTTTTTAATGAAAATGGAAAGAAGAGTTAGAGTTCGTTTTGCGCCCTCTCCTACCGGCGCATTGCATATCGGCGGTGTACGTACTGCCTTGTATAACTACCTGTTTGCCCGTCAGCACGGCGGTGACATGTTGCTGCGTATCGAAGATACGGACAGTACCCGTTTCGTGCCCGGCGCAGAGGAATATATCCTGGAAGCCTTAGAGTGGCTCGGTATCGGTATTGACGAAGGTCTGCGCATGCGCAACGGTCAGATTGAGGCTGTCGGAGAGCACGGTCCGTATCGTCAGTCGGAGCGCCGCGAGATCTACCATCAGTACGTGAAGCAACTGTTGGACAGCGGGCATGCCTATATCGCTTTTGATACGCCCGAAGAGTTAGAGGCTAAGCGCGCGGAGATTCCTAATTTCCAATACGATGCCCGTACGCGTATGCAGATGCGTAACTCCTTGACCATGCCGGCAGAGGAAGTACAGCGCCTCGTGGATGGCGGAGAGAAATATGTGGTACGCTTCAAAGTAGAGCCCGACGAGGACGTGCATGTGCACGATCTCATTCGCGGGGAGGTAGTGATTAACTCCAATATCCTTGACGATAAGGTGCTCTATAAGTCCGCAGACGATCTGCCTACCTATCACCTCGCCAATATTGTGGACGACCACTTGATGGAGATCTCGCATGTCATCCGTGGTGAGGAATGGTTGCCTTCTGCTCCGCTGCACGTGCTGCTCTACCGTGCGTTCGGATGGGCTGATACGATGCCGCAATTTGCACACCTGCCCTTGTTGCTCAAGCCGGACGGAAACGGCAAACTCAGCAAACGCGACGGTGACCGTCTCGGTTTCCCTGTCTTCCCGCTTGAGTTCCATAATCAGAAAGACGGCACCGTATCCAGCGGATATCGCGAGAGCGGATACCTTCCGGAAGCAGTCATTAACTTCCTCGCCCTCTTAGGCTGGCACGGAAGCGGCGACCAAGAGCTGTACACGATGGATGAACTAATCAAGGATTTCAGCCTTGATCGTGTATCCAAGTCCGGCGCCAAGTTCGACTACGAGAAAGGCAAATGGTTCAATCACCAGTACCTGCAACTGCGTAGTAATGAGGAACTAGCTCAGATGTTCTGGCCCGTTCTTGAAGAACACCTTCGTGATGCCGGTATTCCGGTATCACGGTATCCCGAAAAAGAAACCGTTGCCAAAGTCATTGGCTTGACCAAAGACCGTGTGAACTTCGTTCCGGAACTCTGGGAGCAGACGAACTTCTTCTTTGTGGCACCCACCGAGTATGACGAGAAATCGCTTAAGAAACGCTGGAAAGAGGACTCGCCGCGTCATATGACGGAGTTGTTGGCAATTCTGGAGGGTGTTCCGTCCTGGGACGCAGAGACTCTTGACGGTATCGTAATGGGTTGGATCGCCGACAAGGAGTACGGTGTCGGTATCGTGATGAACGCCTTCCGTATCTGTCTGGTCGGTGCAGCTCGCGGTCCGCATATCTGGGCCATCACCGATGTGCTCGGAAAGGAAGAAACCTTAGCACGAGTACGTGCTGCTTTGAATAATATTCATTAATCATTATTCATTATTCATTGCAATGACTCCCCGCGAGGCATTACATAAGTATTTCGGATACGATGATTTTCGGCCCTTGCAGTCGGAAATCATCGATTCTGTATTAGCGGGTAAGGATACGCTCGCATTGATGCCTACGGGCGGCGGCAAGAGTATCTGTTTTCAGGTACCTACCCTCGTGCTCTCGCAGGACGATCTGAACAAGCGCCTCTGTCTAGTCATCACGCCGCTTATTGCGCTCATGCGGGATCAGGTAGCTAACCTCGAAGCACGCAATATCCACGCCGCGGCGGTATATACCGGTATGAGTTGGGACAAACAGCGTGTGGCGCTGGATAACTGCCTCTACGGGCCGTACCATTTCCTCTATTGCAGTCCCGAGCGCTTGGAGTCCGAGGAGTTCAGAAAACGTCTGGCGGACCTGCCGATCGGTTTGATAGCCGTCGATGAGGCGCATTGCATTAGTCAGTGGGGCTATGATTTTCGGCCGTCTTACCTTAACATAGCCGCCGTGCGTGAGCTGCTGCCAGACGTGCCGGTGCTGGCCCTCACGGCTACCGCCACCCCCGAGACGATCGACGACATACAGGACAAGTTAGGCTTCAAAGCGCACAATGTGCTGCGTAAGTCTTTCCATCGCGAGAACCTCTATTATGTTGTTCGTCGCACGCTGCGCAAAGAGGAACAGGTCGCGCATATCCTCACCAAAGTGCCCGGTTCGGCGATCGTCTATGTGCGTAACAGAAAGCGTGCGCAGGAGTTAGCGGAGTGGTTACGGGTTACGGTGGATGGGTTACAGGTTGACTATTATCACGCCGGACTGACGACAAAGGAACGCAACGAACGGCAGAAAGCATGGACGGAGGGCGGTCTTCGTGTGATGGTTGCCACTAATGCTTTCGGTATGGGCATCGACAAGCCCGACGTGCGGGTGGTGATCCATTATGACCTGCCGTCCCATCTCGAGTCGTACTATCAGGAAGCAGGACGCGCCGGCAGAGACGGTCAGACAGCCTATGCCGTGTTGCTCTTCAACTCCAACGAAGACCCGGCCAAAATAAAGAAACGGATCGTCGATTCCTATCCGCCGAAGGAGTTTGTGAACTCCGTTTATCACAAGACGATGGACTTTCTGCAGATCGGTGCCGGTAGCGGTTTAGGGCATCGTTTCACACTGCATATCGACCAATTATGCCATGTCATGCATCTGCCCGTGCTGCAGACCTACTCTGCCCTGCATATCCTCACGCAGGCGGGGTATATTGATTTTGAAGAAGAACATGAGACCCAGCCGCGTGTACAGATCAAAGTGGAGCGCCGTCAATTGGGCGATTATAACCTCTCGCTCGAGCAGGCCGAACTGCTGGACAAACTGATGCGTTCCTATTCGGGCATCTACACCGAACTCCAATACGTCCGCGAGGCCGACCAAATCACAAATGACCACGGCTCTGCCGATCGACAGAAATCACAAATCACAAATCATGAGATTCTCGTCTCATTGGCGCAACGCGGTATCATCACCTATATCCCCCGCACGATAGGTTGCAGCCTGACGATGACTATGGAGCGCCAAACGGAGATCTTCCTCTCGTCCGCTATCTTCGAGGAACGCCAGGCGCGCTTTGTGACGAAGATCAATGCCATGCTCGAGTACGCCGAGCAGACGCAGTTCTGCCGCGAGCAGGTGCTGCTCTCGTATTTTGGTGAAAAAAACGCAGCGCCTTGCGGGCACTGCGATGTATGTCGGGAATTGGAACACCGGATTATGGCGGAGTGATCAATCGTCGTCTTCTTCTCTCAGGATCCGCTGGATCTCCTGCTTCTCCTCCTTACTGATCTTATCTTTCATACTGCGCGTCGCATTCATGCGGCCGAAGGTCTCTTTGACGAGCGACTTGATGACGATCTTGCTCAGCGAGAACGATTTCTTGTTGGCGTCTCCCTTCACAGGCGCATTGATGATCACGCGTTTGTTGGAGTCTTCAAGCCGGCGGAAGGTCGAGCGAACCGGGATATTCCGGTAGGGCGCCTTGGTCAGTTTCTCTCGTTGACCGATCTCTGTGTTGTCAATGACGATCTTGGTGTTACCGGTCAGTTGGCCGCGGACGAACTCCATATGGCTGTCTAAGTGCATCATACCTGACTCGATCGGATAGCCGGTGTAGTTACGGCAAGCGGCATCGAAATCCTTGAGGTTGACGTTCGTCAGGGTGAGGTTGAAGCGCGTATCATGTTTCTTGACGTTCAGACTGCCCACAAAATCCATCTTCAGTTTGGCGTTGTTGGTCATAGTCGCGTTGATCTTGAGCAGGTTACGTCCGTTGCTGGACACATTATGTCCTTCGGCCTTGAGGGTCTTGATGGCATAACTCCAGTTGCGCTTCATCGAGTAGTCGTAGTAGGTCAGATCATGCGCATTGAGTACGGCCTCTTTGGCTAACCATACAAGCTGCTTGCCATTGGACGTGTTCTTCGGCTTCGACTTGCCTTTTTTCTTCTTGGCTTTGGTGTCATTGCCGTAGCCTTTGATGAGTTTGGAGATCGTGTTCCAGTTCTTATGCACCTCGTAGGTGCCGGTTACGCCGTCCATGATCAGGCTATCCAGGATGAAGGTGTTGGTGCTCAGATTCCAGCGGTTGAGGATCACATGCATCTCTTCCATCGCGGCTATCTCGATCTTAGACATGTCTTTGACATGGAGGTGCTGCAGATGCAACCTACCCTTCACGTCGATATTCTGTATATTGTCCATGCTGGCGTGCGCGCGCAGGTTACCGTTCATGGTTGCCCCTAAGGTCGAGACGTTGACATAGTCCTGGATGAGCGGCAAGAGGGCGTCGGTGTTGACATCGTCCAGTTGGAGGTTGACCGTCACACTGTTCGTCGGCGCGGCGTACTTGGCCTCTACCGCCACCTTACCGCCGGCAGGGATAGCGAAGTCCAGACCGGCGTGCTTGTCCGTGCGGTCAAAAGCCAGACCGGGCATCGAGAAGTTGATATTCTCTATCTTCCACTGTTTGTCATGCAGCACGTCGCGGTACCGTACAGAGCTGTTAATCAGTTGGATATCCTTTAAGATAAAAGTCCACTCACTCGGCATCGTGTCCGCAGGATTCGCATCCTGCTCAAAGCGCTTGATGATATCGGAGAAGTTCCACCGGCTACCGCTCTGCATCACTTGGCCATTGAAGCCTTCCAGGCGTATCTTCTTCAGTTTGAGGGTCTTACCTATGAGGCGCGGGTACGCCACACGGACATACAGGCGCTCGAAAGAGACGAAGTCTGTCTCGCCGTTCGGTTCCTTGCAGTGGAAATCCTTGATGGTGACTCCGCCGGTGTAGAGGTTGACGCGGACGCTCTGAGCATACAGGTCGCGTCCGATCAACTCCTTCACCTGCGTATGGAGGATATGCTTGGCTATCGGCGACGCAAGCATTGCGGCCAATGCAAAAAGGAGCGCTATTCCAAGCGCTCCCCACAAACATATCTTCCCAGTTTTTTCCATGAGTAATGGTGTTTACTCTGCCGCCAATGTGATGCGGCGGAAATCAAGGATTGTTACGCCTTTCGCTTTCAGTACATCCTTCACGAGCTCTTTGCTCTCGCTCATGATGTAAGCCTGCTCTACTAAGGTGTTCTCTTTCAAGAACTTACCAAGACGACCTTGTGCGATCATCTCGATCTTCTTAGCCTGATTAGCGAGGTTAGCCTCTGCCTCTGCAGGAACTTTCGCGCGGATGTCGCGAGCTACCTGAGCCTGCTCCTCGGTCAACCACCCCTTCGCGGTGTTGGAAGCGATATGGTCATCGCTGTCGCAGTGAGCGGGGTTCAGACCGGCCTTACGCAGTGCGTTCTCAACAGCTTTGTTGATCTCGTCCTGTTTGGTCTTGTCGATAGCTACCTCGAGCTCGTGCTTCTTCACATCTTCCGCTACGTGGTCAGCGTCGAGAGCGATCGGCGACATAGCAGCTACCTGCATGGAGATACCGTGAACGGTCTCCTGCTCGCTACCTGCCTCTGCAGCAACGAGCGAGCTCAGTTTGTTACCCAGGTGGTTGTAAGCATCCACTACCGGTGCCTCGAGGCATGCGTAGTCAGCCAACTCCATCTTCTCGCCGGTAACACCCGAACGCTCGGTGATGATCTCTGTTACGGTAAAGTTACCGATCTTGAGGTTAGCCAACTCCTCGCGTGTACGTACTTTGTTATCCAGCGCAGCGTCCAGGATCAGCTTCACCATGCCAACGAAGTCCTCGTTCTTAGCTACGAAGTCGGTCTCGCACTTCACGCCAACGATAGCGCCGAAGTTGTCTTTTACTTTAGCCAGAACGCAACCTTCCGAAGCTTCGCGATCGCTACGTTTTGCTGCGATGGCCTGTCCGCGCTTGCGGAGCAAGTCCTTCGCAACCTCGAAATCGCCGTTTGCCTCTTCGAGGGCTTTCTTGACGTCCATCATACCTGCGCCTGTGATATCGCGCAGTTTTTTGATATCAGCTAATGTTACTGCCATGATTATGCCTCCTCTTCGTTTTTAACCTCAGCTACTTTCTCAGCCTCAGCTTTGGGAGCAGCTTTGCGGATACGTTGACGACGCTCTTTCGGTGCCGGAGCCTCTGTAGCAGCCTGTGCTTCAGCAGCTTCCTCGTCGGCTTTCTCTACCTTACGCTCTTCGAGACCCTCTTTGATAGCGTCGCAAACAGCGGTGAGGATGACGTCGATAGCCTTCGTTGCATCATCGTTTGCCGGGATGACGAAGTCGATGTTGTTCGGGTTCGAGTTGGTATCAACGATACCGAATACAGGGATACCCAGGCGGTTTGCTTCAGCCACAGCGATCTTCTCTTTGATCACGTCTACAACGAACACGGCGCTCGGCAGACGAGTCATGTCGGCGATAGAACCGAGGTTCTTCTCCAGTTTCTCACGCTGACGGGTTACCTGCAGTTTCTCACGCTTCGAAACGTTATCCAGCGTACCATCGGTCATCATCTTGTCGATCTGGCTCATTTTCTTCACAGCCTTACGGATCGTCGGGAAGTTGGTCAACATACCACCTGCCCAGCGCTCGGTGATGTACGGCATGCCTACTTCTTGTGCGTGAGCGGCGATAACCTCTTGAGCCTGTTTCTTTGTACCTACGAACAGCACCTTGCGGCCACTGCGAGCCAGGTTCTTCAGAGCCTCTGCAGCCTCTTCTACCTTAACGACGGTCTTGTTCAAGTCGATGATGTGAATACCGTTGCGCTCCATGTAGATGTACGGAGCCATAGCCGGGTTCCATTTGCGTTTGAGGTGGCCAAAGTGTGCACCAGCCTCGAGCAATTGATCAAAATTTGTTCTCATTTTGAAATGTTTGTTGTTTTTAATTGTTAAATAATTAATATTTAATCTCCTTTCATCCCTGTGGGTCTTTCACGCGTATTCCTTATTAACTACACGCGCACGCACATGCGTTTGACTCACAGGAACAACTTGACAATGGGCCAAGTTTGGAGTAATTTCTTCCGATTGATTTTGAAATTTACTTGGAGCAGATTTGGATTTTCCGGTAAGGGAGTTATGGTGACCATAATGACCGAAACCGAAAACCCAAAGATGCCCAAGAAAATACAAAAGCTTAACGTTTAGAGAACTGGAAGTGCTTTCTAGCCTTCGGCTGACCCGGTTTCTTACGTTCCACCTCACGAGCGTCACGAGTCATGAAGCCTTCAGCCTTCAACGCAGCCTTGTCTTCCGGATTAATCTTCACCAGCGCACGTGCGATAGCCAAACGCAGAGCCTCTGCCTGACCTTTGAAGCCACCACCGTCAAGAGTTACCTTGATATCGTATTTCTCAGCCACACCAAGCTTGTTCAGCGGCTGAAGAACGATATAGCGCAGAATAGAAGACGGGAAATATGTCTCGATGTCACGGCCATTGATCTCGATCTTGCCGGCACCTTCATTAACGTAAACGCGAGCTACTGCCTCTTTACGACGACCTAATGCATTAACTGTTTCCATATCTTCTATTATTTCAGGGTGTTAATATCAATGTTTTTCGGTTGCTGTGCCTGCATGTTGTGCTCCGGGCCTGCGAAAATGTACAGATTTGTGATCTGCTTTGCGCCCAGACGATTCTTCGGCAGCATACCTTTTACTACTTTGCGAACGAGCTTGTCAGCGCCCTTAGCCATCAGGTCAGCCGGAGTGAACTCACGTTGGCCACCCGGGAAACCGGTGTAGCGTACGTATACGCGATCCGTCATTTTGTTACCTGTCAGCTGCACTTTGTCAGCGTTCACGATGATCACATTGTCACCACAGTCCACGTTCGGAGTGTAGGACGGTTTGTACTTACCACGCAGCAGTTTTGCTACTTTGGAGCACATACGGCCTAAGATCTGGCCCTCAGCGTCAACAACGACCCACTCTTTCTTAGCGGACTCCTTGTTTACAGACACTGTCTTGTAAGAATTGTATTCCATTAATTTTGTTTGTTTTAGGCTTGGCCGACGGACATCTATTAAGCGTCTCCGCACCGCCCAGCCAGGCGATTTATAATGTTTGTTTTACGTGCATTTCCGCATGCGTGTCACACCCGTTCACGCGAAAATTGTTCACAATAATCGAGCACCCATGCGAGAAAAAGCCTGCAAAATTACTGCTTTTTTTTCATATACGCAAATATTTTTATAAAAAAAATGTAATTTTTTAGAGATTTTCTCGATTTTGTACAACTTACTTGGCAAAAACATGCTCGTTAAATACCCCTCAGCGCGGGTTTCGGCGACAATCTGCATTTTTTTCTTGCATATATCAGAAAAAAGCAGTAACTTTGCAGACAATTTTGATGTCATGACAAGCAACCTACATATTGAAATAAAGAAGCTGATTAGGAAACTACGCCCGAATTTGACTTACGAGCAAGAGCGAATGTATCGAGAGCATCCTGAAATTATGCTGGAATCGATAGTTGGCTCATACAAGCAGTTCTGCGAGGGACAAGGCATTGACTACAAGACCACTGCTATGTACCAAGAGGAACTGAAATTCCGTCAGTTCCAAAAACAACTACAAGCCGCTCGCAAGAAATGGGCATATCTGGATACTCCGCTGGGAATAGAACTGTACAATATGGCTATCCATAATGTGCGGGAAAGGAAAATGATTAGTCTCCATAACTTTTATTCCCTCTGGGACTACGGTTGTCAAGAACCATCGGGCTTCAAGGCTTTCATGGAGATGTATGTGTTCGGTGACCAACCATCTCCGGAATTAAACCCAAAGCAGGTGAGTGATTATATCCGACTCCATTCGTTCTATGAGCAGTTCTATTCCTTAGATGCGTTTGAAGAGTTATCCTACAAAGAGCAAATGCTCTTTTATGCAAGGCATATCGCCGGTCGTCTGACGGAAGAGCAGGAGCAGTTCGTGTCGCAGTTCATTGACGAGCACGATTATCTCCCACTGTTCTATCTTATCACAGCCTATTACAAGAATACGGACTATAAGTATTGCATTGCATCGCGCGACTATCGCGGACTATGTGGAGGTGAACGCAAGAGTCTCGAACAGATTCAGTCAGAGTTCGGAGTTTCCCGACAACGCGCCCGCGAGATAGTAGGACTATGGAGCCCAAGAGGTTTATTTAATATTAATATACCTCCCCATTTCTGGGATGCGTATAAAGAACGGTTCGCCGAAATACCTTTCCTCACAGCGGAAAACTGCCACTATGAGCAAATCAAAGAAGAGGAACAGCTCTATATGGATGTGAACGACTTCATGAAGGTACTTATATATCGTTTACCATGGATAAGCTGGATCTCTTCAGTCAAGAGAAATGATATCCGATACTGGGGAGTTAATTATCAGCTAATAGAGCTATTCCACTTTCAGCAATTCTTCGCGGATGTCCGCCAAGAGCAGATTCGAAAAGAGCGCCCGAAAACAGTTACCTTTGATCTCAATAGAATTTGTAAGGGCAAAAAATATCAGTTTATGCCACAAAATCCGCTACCTACCTCTGAGGAAGTGGCAATGCTTATCGCTGTCATAAAGCCCATCCTCAAAGAGATGCTCGGCATCGAAGCCAACGGAAACAAAATCATCTTCCCTGCTAAGAGGAGTAATTGTTCTAAATAATCAATCATTATAAACGCGTCACCCAGTGGTGCGTTTTCTATTTCTTCGTCCATTTCCAGCAATTTTATGCCGTTTTTCTCCCGTCCTAGAGACACTTTCACCCCCTTTCTCCTTGCAATTTGCACTTTTTTCTTGCGAGTATCAAAAATTTTTTGTAACTTTGCGCACTTT
>CACYGT010000018.1 GCA_902774075.1 uncultured Bacteroidales bacterium | reverse complement strand
TAAACATTTTTTTACGGCTTGTAACCGTTCTTCATACGAATGTTTCATAATAAAACCCCAAAAGTTTTTTTTTGTTCAACTTTTGGGGTTCATTACAAAAGAGTCGCGTTTTTTATTATGTCTGCTTCACTATTATACCGCGTTCTTAAGCCGTACCAAATCAGCCTTGCCCAGTTTCTCTTGTGCATAGGCTTTGGTAACCGTGAAAGATTGCTGTGTACCCAGTTGTTTGTGGGTAGGTAATTCGAACATCAGATCGGTCATGACCGTTTCCATCAGTCCGCGGAGACCACGTGCACCGAGATTGTACTCCAGGGCTTTATCAACGATATAATCAAGCGCCTCTTCCTCGAAGGAGAGCTGTACATTGTCCATTGCCATGAGTTTCCGGTACTGCTTGGTAAGGGCGTTCTTGGGATCGGTCAGGATCGAGCGCAGGGCCTCACGGCTTAAGGGGCGCAGGTAGGTTAATACCGGCAGACGGCCGATAATCTCGGGGATTAAGCCAAAGGACTTTAAGTCTTGCGGCGCGATATACTGTAGTAAGTTGTTCTTATCCACTTTCTCTGCTTCGCGCTGTGCCTCAAAACCAATGACTTGGGTGTTCATTCGTTGTGCTATCTTGCGCTCGATGCCATCGAAAGCACCTCCGCAGATGAAGAGGATGTTCTTCGTATCGACATGAATCAACTCCTGATCCGGGTGTTTGCGTCCTCCCTGAGGCGGCACATTCACGATCGATCCCTCGAGCATCTTCAATAAGCCTTGCTGAACACCTTCTCCACTCACGTCGCGGGTGATAGACATGTTCTCGCTCTTACGGGCGATCTTGTCTATCTCGTCGATGAAGACGATACCGCGCTGGGCTTTGCTCACATCATAATCAGCATCCTGAAGCAGACGAACGAGGAGCGATTCGACATCTTCTCCCACGTAGCCGGCTTCTGTTAAGGATGTTGCGTCGGTGATGGCAAACGGCACTTTAAGCAGTTTGGCGACCGTGCGAGCGAGAAGAGTCTTACCCGTACCTGTAGAACCTACGAGCAGGATATTACTCTTCTCAATCTCCACGTCATCGTTGGACACTTCCTGCAGCACACGCTTATAGTGGTTATAAACGGCTACAGAAAGGAAGCGTTTGGCTTCGTCCTGACCAATGACATACTGGTCGAGGAAGTCCTTGATTTCTTGGGGCGTAGGCAGCGTGTCCAAGTTGAGTTCATCGTTTGCCATCTTGCGGGGGTTGGCCAAGACGAGTCGATACCCCTCCTTGACACACTCCGAGCATATGAGGGCATTATCCATGCCCGAGAACATATGCGGCATCTCACGTCCGCAGAAACTGCAAACCGGTCCCAGCTTTCTCTTAGTCATGCTACCTTGCCTTTCCTAATTACTTCGCGTTTTTCTTCGCTGCGCGACGAGCCTGTGCCATCTGGATGTCATAAGCGATCGGCGAAGCGATGAAGAGGGACGAATAAGTACCTACGATCACACCCATGAGGAGTGCGAATACGAAGCCTTGGATCGTCTCACCACCGAAGATGAAGATAGCCAACAATACCACGAAGGTGGACATAGACGTCGAGAACGTACGGCTGAGCGTGTTGTTCAAAGCGTCGTTGATGTTGACGTTCTTATCGCGCTTCGGATAGAGGCCGTTGTACTCACGTACACGGTCGAAGATGACCACGGTATCGTTGATCGAGTAACCGATAACGGTCAGGATAGCCGCGATGAAGGCCTGGTCGATCTCCATGGAGAAAGGCATGATCTTCCACAGGATGGCATACAGACCGAGGATGATCACGGTATCGTGTGCCAATGCCGTCAAAGCACCTACGGAGTAAGCGAAGTTGCGGAAACGCAAGAGGATGTAGAGGAAGATCACAACCAATGCAGCAAGAATAGCCCAAACAGCGCTGGTCTTAATATCGTCAGCGATGGCAGGACCTACCTTCTGGCTGGACATGATACCTACCTCGGCGTTGGAATCGGTCGAACGGAAGTCATCGAAGGTGATGTTCTCGCCTAGGAACGGCTTGCAGCCTTCGAAGAGGAGTGCTTCGATAGCCTCGTCCGCCTCCGCGTTGTCTTCGTGGATACGGAAGTTGGTCGAGATACGAACCTGGTTCGCGTCATTACCGAAAGTGATGACGTTCAGACCGAAGGTCTCGCCGTCCTTCAACTCAGCCTGGAAGACTTTGTCAAGGCTCTCACGAACATCTTGGGTGTTGATGTTATTGTCAAAACGAACGACGTAGTTACGTCCACCGGAGAAGTCGATACCGAGGTTCAGTTTACCGAACAAGTGCGGCTCCAGACCAAGGATAGCAAAGATCACGAGTGCGCCGGAGATGCAATAAGCAACTTTACGTGCAGCTACGAAATCGAAATGGATATCCTGGAGGAAGTTCTTCATCAGACGCGTGGTGAAGCTGAGCTCCTTCGCGTTCTCACGTTTAGCATAGTCCTCGAGCAAGAGACGGGTGATGAACACAGCCGTCAGGAACGAGGAGATGATACCGATCATGTAGGTAACAGCGAAGCCCTTGATCGGACCTGTACCGAAGATAGCGAGGATAGCACCGGTGAGGAAGGACGTTACGTTGGCATCCACGATGGCGCTGATGGCCCCCTTGAAACCGTCCTCGATAGCCTTACGCATACCCTTGCCGGCCTTGAGTTCCTCACGGATACGCTCGTAGATCAGCACGTTCGCATCGACCGCCATACCCATGGTGAGGACGATACCAGCGATACCCGGCAAGGTCAGCACAGCGCTGAACGAAGCGAGGATACCCACGAGCAGGAAGACGTTGCAGACGAGTGCAGCATCGGCGATGAGACCCGGGATCCAACCATAGTAGAAGATCATGTAGATGAGGATGAGCACGAAGCCGAGCGCGAAGGACCAGAGACCCGAGCGGATAGCTTCACGACCCAGAGAGGGACCAACCACACTCTCCTCGATGATACGAGCAGGAGCCGGCATCTTACCGGACTTAAGGGTGTTCGCTAAGTCTTTTGCCTCTTCTACGGTGAAGTTACCGGTGATCTGGCTGTTACCGCCAGCGATCTCGCTTTGTACGGTCGGGAACGAATAAACGTATCCGTCGAGTACGATAGCAACCGACTTGCCGATATTGTCTTTGGTCAGACGCTGCCAGGTCTTAGCACCTTCCGCGTTCATAGACATCGAAACGTTGGCGTAAGCGCTGATCTGCGAGAAGTCTGCGCGAGCGTCGGTGATGACGTCACCTTCGAGGGAAGCGCGGCCATCACGCTGTGCCTTGAGGGCAACGAGCTGATAGTAAGCATTAGCCTCGTCGATCGCTTTAACGGTCCAGTAGAAACGTGCATCACGCGGCAGAACGGCCTTAGCGATCTGCGAGTTGAGCATAGCGTTTACCTTAGCGGTATCTACATAATGAACAGTACCTACGACCGGTCCGCGATAAGCCTGACCAGCCTGGTTAACAGAGGGGTTGAGGATAGCGAAGAGCGGGTTGTTCTTCTTGTACTCAGCGATCTGAGCAGCCTGATCAGCCTCAGCGTTAGTGCTGTCACCGAGGAGTTGAGCGAGCTCATCGCCCTCAGCCTTCGGAGCCTCAGCCTTAGCCTCTGCTTTCGAAGCCTCTTCCTCTACCTGGGTAGCGGCGAACTCGCGGTTGATCTGTGCCAACATCGGGAGGAGTTCAGAAGCCTCATAGGTTTCCCAGAACTCAAGGTTAGCAGAACCCTGGAGGAGTTTACGAACACGCTCGGGCTCTTTGATACCCGGGAGCTCGATGAGGATACGGCCCGGTTGAGAGAGTTTCTGGATGTTCGGCTGAACAACACCGAAACGGTCGATACGCGTACGGAGCACGTTGAAGGAGTTCTGGATAGCGCCGTCAACCTCCTCGCGGATGACTTTCTCTACCTCAGCGTTGGTGGAGGTGAGTGTTACTTTGTCTTTCAACTCGAAAGTCGAGAAGATAGAAGCCAGTTGTCCGTTCGGGTCGATCTCCTTGTACGACTCAATGAAGAGGGTAACGAAGTCCGCACCGCTGGCTTTTTGTTTTTGCTTAGCGAGGGCCAAAGCCTCTTTGTAGTTCGGGGTCTCGTTGTGACCGCTGAGCGCGTCGAGGATGTCCGGAACAGACACTTCCATCGTTACGTTCATACCGCCCTTCAAGTCCAGACCGAGGTTAATCTCTTTCTCGCGGCACTCCTTGAGGGTGTAACCAAACCACACTTTCTTGGCAGCGATAGAGTCCAGATACTGATACTCTTTAACTGCATCACCGGCTGCGTATTCTTTGGCTTTCTTGTCGTAGTGGTTCGTCACCAGGGAGAACGACAGATAGAAAGCGCACACAAGTGCAAGGCACACAGCCAAAATTCTAACAAGTCCTTTGTTTTGCATAATTTGTTTGTATTTAATTTTTATTTATATGCAGTATTATTTTTATGTGTACGCGACGCATATACCCACGCACGCAGCATAAAAAGCGTGCAAAGGTACTGCTTTTTTTTGAATTGTGCAAATATTTTTTGATTTTTTGTCGCTTTTATGAGAAAAATTTGGAAAATACAGGGCGTCAGAGTGCTTAAAAATGACCAAATCACGCACTAATCACACAATAATCACCCAATAATCACCCAATAATACTCCGTTGCAGGCCTTGAAATTACTAGCATTCGAGGCTTTTTATGGCTGGAAACCAATTACGTGTGCAAAAGTAGTGCTTTTTTTCGAGATATGCAAATAAAAAAGGGATTTTTATAAGAAAAAAACATGCACAAAAATTTGCATATATGGCAAAAAAAGTGTACTTTTGCAAGCGAAATGATGGAAGAGAAAGTAAAAGAGAAGGAAAAACGGGCGTTGTATGCGATGATACGGCGGTGGGTGTATATGGTCGTGGCTATTGTGGCGGCGATGTGTATGTCCCTGGGGCCGGTGTTGAAGTTTCAAGACGACAAAGGTATCATCTACGTGCGCAGTTTTTCGATGGACGAAGAGACGTTTACGGTGACGCAGACGTCGCTGGAGACGCGTGCGGCGTACGTAGAAGGGACGATGTCGGTGAAGGGCTTGTATTATTGCCGCAAAGCGATGTTGTGGGGAAGTATCTTGTGTCTGTTGTGTTTCTTCAGTTATCGCTGGCGTGCGGGGATCGCGATCTTGACAGCCGGTATCTCGGGCGCATACTACGCGCTCCTTATCTATTACGCGATACGTATCTCCGACGCTTATTACGCGACCTTATATCCGACGCTGATGGTTGTTCTGCCGGCGGTAGTGCTGGAGATGATGGTTCTGGTACGGCACAACGTGATCCAAGACCGGATCGACCAGGCAGATGAGGAATAAAAGAAAATCAGGCACCCGAAAGGACGCCTGATTTTTTCGTTTAGTGTTTAGCGTTTAGCGTTTAGTGATTAGAGTTGCGGACCAGCAGCCACGAGTGCCTTACCTGCTTCGTTCGACGTATATTTGTCGAAGTTCTTGATGAAGCGAGCAGCGAGGTCTTTTGCTTTCTCCTCCCACTGAGCAGCGTCTGCGTAGGTGTCACGCGGATCGAGGATAGCAGGATCTACACCCGGCAGAGCGGTCGGAACCTCGAAGTTGAAGAACGGAATCTTCTTCGTCGGAGCAGTGAGGATGTCACCACCGAGGATAGCGTCGATGATACCACGGGTGTCGCGGATCGAGATACGCTTTCCGGTACCGTTCCAACCGGTGTTCACGAGGTAAGCCTTCGCACCGGATTTCTCCATACGTTTAACGAGTTCCTCAGCGTATTTGGTCGGATGCAACTCCAAGAAGGCCTGTCCGAAGCAAGCGGAGAAGGTCGGAGTCGGCTCGGTGATACCGCGCTCGGTACCTGCGAGTTTAGCCGTGAAGCCGGAGAGGAAGTAGTACTTAGTCTGCTCCGGAGTCAGGATGGAAACAGGAGGCAGTACGCCGAAGGCGTCAGCAGAGAGGAAGATAACGTTCTTAGCAGCAGGACCTGCGGAGATCGGGCGAACGATCTTCTCGATGTGGTTGATCGGGTAGCTAACGCGGGTGTTCTCGGTTACGCTCTTGTCTGCGAAATCGATCTTGCCGTTCTCGTCAACGGTAACGTTCTCGAGGAGGGCGTTACGACGGATAGCTGCGTAGATGTCCGGCTCAGACTCTTTGTCGAGGTTGATAACCTTTGCATAGCAACCGCCCTCGAAGTTGAACACACCCTGATCGTCCCAGCCGTGCTCGTCGTCACCAATGAGGAGACGTTTCGGGTCGGTGGACAGAGTGGTCTTACCGGTACCGGAGAGACCGAAGAAGATAGCGGTGTTCTTGCCTTCCATATCGGTGTTCGCGGAGCAGTGCATCGAAGCGATACCCTTCAGCGGCAGGTAGTAGTTCATCATGGAGAACATACCTTTCTTCATCTCACCGCCGTACCAGGTGTTGAGGATAACCTGCTCGCGGCTGGTGGTGTTGAATGCCACACAGGTCTCGCTGTTCAGACCGAGCTCTTTGAAGTTCTCTACTTTTGCCAACGAAGCGTTGTAGATAACGAAGTCCGGCTCGAAATTAGCCAATTCCTCTTCGCTCGGCTGGATGAACATGTTCTTAACGAAGTGTGCCTGCCAAGCTACCTCCACGATGAAACGAACGGCCATGCGGGTGTCTTTGTTTGCACCGCAGAAAGCGTCCACTACGTACAGGTTCTTGTTGCAGAGCTCTTTGATAGCCATTGCTTTTACCTTGGCCCAAACTTCCTCGGACATCGGGTGGTTGTCGTTCTTGTAACCCTCGGTGGTCCACCAAACGGTGTCCTTCGAGTTCTCGTCCATGACAATGTATTTGTCCTTAGGCGAACGTCCGGTATAGATACCGGTCATTACGTTTACGGCGTTAAGCTCGGTGTTCTGACCCTTAGCATAACCGGTCAACTCGGGTTTGGTCTCCTCTGCGAACAGATACTCGTAGGAGGGGTTGTGTGCGATCACAGTTGCGCCTGTGATGCCATACTTAGTAAGATCTAACTCTTTCATTGTATAAAATATTTTTGAATTTTACATTGTGCGTTATTAAACCGGCTACAAAATTACTACATTTTTTGCAATTGTGCAAATTGTGCAGCGTTTTTTTAAGAATTTTTCTTAAAATTGTCAATTTTGTTTGCCAAATCGGAGTATTTTTTGTAATTTTGCAGCCGATATGGATTTCGGGCGCTACGATAAGGAGGATTTGGCGGAGGCGTTGCGGGTGTTACGCAGCGGTGGGATTATCGTTTATCCTACGGATACGGTGTGGGGTATAGGGTGCGACGCGACGAATGCGGAGGCGGTTCAGAAGATCTATCGTTTGAAGCAGCGGGAGGACAGCAAGTCGATGTTAGTGCTGCTGGACAGCGAGGCGAAACTGAACTACTATATCTCGGAAGTGCCGGAGGCGGCGTGGACGTTGCTGGAGGCAACGGATGAGGGGGTGAATGGATTAACGGATGAAGGGGTGAAGCCTCTCACGCTTATTTATCCGGGAGCGCGGAATATAGCGCCGAATTTGCTTGCAGAAGACGGAAGTATCGGTATTCGCATCACCAACGAGCCGTTCACCAAGGCTTTGTGTGCGCAGTTGAAGCACCCGATCGTATCGACGAGCGCGAATATCAGCGGACACCCGACCGCGCATTTTTATAAGGAGATCGAGAAAGAGATTTTGGAGGGGGCAGATTATGTCTGCCGGTTTAGGCGGGAAGATGAGTGTCCGCACGAGCCGAGTACGATCATCAAACTGAATGCCGATGGCACTTTTAAGATAATTCGCCCATGACATTAAGACGCAAACAACAACTGTGGTATGTATTGGCTGACTTGCTGAGTAGCGAGTTGGTGTGGCTGTGTTTTTTGGGTTTCCGCTGGATCGTTTATGACGGGCGTGTAGAGGCGGTAAGCGATGTGCTTATTCCGGCTTTTAGTTTCTGGCCTCCGCTGTTGATTTATCCGCTTGTCTGTCTGCTCGTTTATTATCTGTCGGGATACTATCTAAGGCCTTTCCAGAAACCGTTATGGCGGGAGTTCCTAAGAACGCTCATCTCGGCGATGATTATCTCGCTGCTTTTCTTCTTTATCATCATCATAGATGATGTGGTAGTGGATTATCACCGGTATTGGGGCTCTCTGGGCGTGCTGTTTAGTCTGCAGTTTGTGCTCAGTTATATTCCTCGTCTGACTATTACGTTGCTGTCGAGGCGGAGGGGTATCTTGCGTTCGGTCACCGTACATTCGATGGCAGAGGCGGAGGGGCTTCGCGCGGGCGAACAAGACGAGGTAATTATTGACTTGCCGAAGGGTTATACGGATCGGCAGTTGTACGAACTTATTGCGCGCTTGTATCCGCTCTCGTGCGAGATCAGTATGGTACCGCGTGTGTATGATATGTTGACGGGTGCGGCGCGTATCGGTCAAATAGACCGGCCGTCATTGATTCGTATCACGGAGTTCCATATGACCGATGCGGAGTTGTGTATCAAGCGTGCATTCGATATCGTCAGTTCGGCTCTGGGCCTTGTGGTACTCTCGCCGCTGTTCGGACTTATTGCGCTGCAAGTGAAGTGTTCGTCGAAGGGACCGGTCTTCTATAGTCAGGAGCGAATAGGCTTGTACGGCTTGCCTTTTCGGATTTATAAGTTCCGCACGATGCGGAATAATGCGGAGGAAGGACAGCCTCAGCTGACTCTGGATAATGACCCTCGTATCACGAAGGTGGGACACTGGCTGCGTAAGTACCGCTTGGACGAGTTACCGCAGTTGTGGAATATTCTGAAGGGCGATATGTCTATTGTCGGACCGCGACCGGAGAGACCGTATTTCATTGAGCAGATTATGGCGGAGGCTCCGTATTACTGCCTGCTGTACAAGGTTCGTCCGGGCTTGACGAGTTGGGGACCGATCCGCGTGGGTTATACCGATACGATGGAGAAGATGATCGAGCGTCTGAACGCCGATATCGTGTATGTGGAAAACATGTCGCTGCTGTTGGATATGAAGATCTTGTTCTTCACAGCAGGCGTCATCTTAAAAGGTAAAGGAAAATGAGTTACGACGATAAAATCAAACGTGCTGAGGAGATCATCGCACAATTAGAGGCAGCCGAGGCGCTGAGTATGGACGAGTATAAGCGCTTGGCGGCAGAGGCTACCGAGTTACTCAAGCAATGTAAATCACTCCTCGCTGAAATGCACGAGGACATGTCTGTATGAATTGAAGATCTTGGATTTGGAGACAAAGCCAAGGTAACGTCGTTCGGCATCTACTACCGGTAAGTTCCAAGCACCGGTGTCTTCAAATTTCTCCATTACTTTCTCCATCGGCATATCGAACTGGAGGATCGCATAAGGCGAAGTCATGAGTTGTCCGACCGTGAAGCGTTTGTAGAGGCGCGGTTGGAACATGATATTACGTACCTCGTCGAGCAGGAGGAGTCCTTTGAGATGTCCTTCGTGATCTATGACGGGGAACATGTTTCGATGACTCTGACTGATGACTTTGACGAGTTCGCCGAGTGTCATCTCGGGGAAGACGGTAATGAAATCCGTCTCGAGGACGTTCTCCATCTTCAAGAGTGTGAGGACGTTACGGTCTTTGTTATGGGTGAGCAGTTCGCCTTTTTGCGCGAGACGCATTGCGTAGAGGGAGTGCGGCTCGAAGAACATAATAGTCAGGTAGGAAATGACGCTGACGATCATAAGCGGCATGAAAAGGTGGTATCCGCCGGTCAGTTCGGCGATGAGGAAGATACCGGTTAGAGGCGCATGCATGACACCGGACATGAGACCGGCCATACCGACGAGGGCGAAGTTAGTCTCCGGAACGATGAGTCCGCAGAGGTTCATGATACGTGCGGTAACAAAGCCGACGAGAGAACCCATGAAGAGTGAGGGAGCAAAGATACCACCGACACCGCCTCCGCCGTTGGTAGCTACAGATGCCACGATCTTGAGGAAGATGATGCCTATGAAATAGGCAAGGATGATCAGTTGGGTGTTGGTCGTGGACAAACGCGCATAGAAATCGGTCGGTACCAGGTATTTCTCCAGCGGACTATTGGCTAAGGCGCTCAGGCTGTCACCATTGATGAGTTGACGAATGACATCGTATCCTTCTCCGTAAAGTGGCGGGAAGAGGAAGATGAGAATACTCAGCGTCACACCCCCGACGAGTATCTTCGCACCCGTGCTGCGAATCGCATGTTTCATTTTCTGCTCAAGGAAGTTCATTCCGCGGGTGAAGTACAAGCTGACGAAACCGCATATAGCACCGAGGATGAGGTACCAGGGGATACGTTGCACGAGGAAAGGCTCGGCGACGTCGAGCGGGAACATAGGCTCAGCGCCGGTGAGGATATAGGAGAGGGCAGTGGCTGTGACCGAAGAGATGAGTAGAGGCGCGACGGAAGTCATGGTAAGGTCCATCATCAGCACCTCGAGGGTAAAGACGAGACCGGCGATAGGGGCTTTGAAGATACCGCCGATAGCGCCCGCTGCGCCGCAGCCTATCATGAGCATCATCGTCTTCTGGTCAAGACGGAAAGCCTTGGCGAGGTTCGAACCGATCGCTGCGCCGGTGAGGACGATAGGTGCCTCGGCTCCGACCGATCCACCGAAACCGATGGTAAGTCCAGAGCCGACTACCGACGACCACATGTTATGCGCTTTGATGATCGACTTACGCTGGGAGATAGCGTAGAGGATCTTGGTGATACCGTGGGAGATATCATCCCGCACGATGTACTTGACGAAAAGCGCCGCGAGGGAGATACCGATGACCGGTGTGATGAGATACCACCAGGTGTTGCCGTCACCGATGAGTTGTTCCTCAACGAGTCGTTGGATAAGATGAATAAAGGTCTTGAGGAGGGCCGCCGCGGCTGCGGAGAAAGCACCTACGAAGAAGGAGAGAAGGAGAACGAGGTTCTTCTCACTCATGTGGCGTTCCCGCCACTCGATCATTCTGTCGTAGAATTCAGCCATCCGTATTCAGTATTCAGTTATCCCAGCCGATACCTTTGTATTTGTCGAGGTCCCACTCTTCCTCTACCTCGTTGAGGTAGATCGTGCCTTCTTCCTCTTCCTCGCGCGCCTCGGGTTCTTCTCGTTCGATGACGGTGACGTCTATCGGTGCGTGCGAGATCTCGATGACTTGGTTCTGCTCTTTGTTCAGTTTAGTCCAGAGAGCGTCTTTGAGTTCATCGATGCCGAGTCCGGCGACAGAAGAGATGAAGAGCACAGGAAGTTCCAATTTCTGCAACTTCTTGGAGGCCTTCATTTTCTTGAGTTCTTTCTCGTCAAGGGCATCTATCTTTGTGATAGCGAGGATACGGGCTTTGGTGAGGAGTTCGGGGTTGTATTTCTCCAGTTCGTTGAGCAGGATGTTGTACTCCTTGACGATATCTTCGCTGGTAGCGGGTACCATGAAGAGAAGCACGGCGTTGCGCTCGATATGCCGGAGGAAACGGAGTCCGAGACCTTTGCCTTCGCTGGCACCTTCGATGATACCCGGTATATCCGCCATACAGAAAGAGCGTCCGTCGCGGTAGGAGACGATGCCCAACTGCGGGGTAAGGGTCGTGAAAGGATAATCGGCGATCTCGGGTTTAGCGGCCGAAACGACACTGAGGAGTGTCGATTTGCCGGCATTCGGGAAGCCGACGAGGCCGACATCTGCCAGCACTTTGAGTTGCATAATGACCGTACGTTCTTGTGCGGGTTCACCGGGCTGGGCATAACGCGGGGCCTGGTTGGTAGCCGTACGGAAATGCCAGTTACCTAAGCCTCCGCGACCGCCTTTGAGCAGTACGACCTGCTCATTATGCTCTTTGACCTCGCAGATGAACTCCCCCGTCTCGCCGTCATAGACGACCGTTCCGCAGGGCACTTCGATGATCTTGTCCTCACCGTCTTTGCCGAACGAGCGGCTCTGTCCGCCTTTGCCGCCATCGGTGGCCATGATATGCTTCTGGTATTTGAGGTGCAGCAAGGTCCAGAGGTTGCGGTTGCCGCGTAAGATGATCGACCCGCCTTTACCACCGTCACCGCCGTCCGGTCCGCCTTTGGGCAGATACTTCGCGCGATGAAGGTGCATGCACCCTGCTCCGCCCTTTCCCGAGCGGCAGTAGATCTTCACGTAGTCGATAAAATTAGCAGCCATAGTATAATTGACGATTTTACGATTTCTTCGATTCACGCTCGACGATACGACAGATCTGCATAAACACATCTTCCATCGAGTAGTTGCCGTTTACGGCAAAATAATTGCCTTGACGCAGGTAATAGTGCGCGATAGGTTCGGTTTGGTCGTGATAAACAGCGATACGATGACGAATGGTATTGAGGTTATCATCGGCACGACCACTCACTTTTCCGCGCTCAATAAGACGCTGGATAAGGAGCTGCTCGTCCACCATGAGATCGATCATCGTCGCTTTCATGTTATATTTCTTAAGCAGGCCTGTCAGCGCCACAGCTTGCGGGAGTGTACGGGGATAACCGTCGAAGATTGTACCCTTGCAATGTTTGGGGAGTTGCGCGATATATTTCTCGATCACACCGAAGATCATATCGTCCGGCACGAGGTTTCCTTCAGAGATCAGGGCGTCGATCTGCTTACCCAACTCACTTCCCGTAGCTATCTCCGCGCGTAACACATCTCCGGTGGAGAGGTGCTTGAGTCCGTATTTCTCAACAATCATCTGGGACTGCGTCCCTTTACCGCTACCCGGTGCGCCAAAAAGAATAATATTGTACATCTTAAATACCTTTAAAAAACAGACACAAAACGAGTTGTTCGCCAAATGGAACAACTCGTTTGTGAATCATAATAGCTAAATTAGAGAGCCAATTTAGCACCCGGTTTGATACGAACAACTTTCTTTGCAGGAATGTTGAGAACCTCGCCAGTACGCGGGTTTTTAGCTTTGCGAGCAGCCTGCTGCTTAACAGCGATGCTAGCGAAACCGATGATCTGTACGCCCTCACCTTTCTTAACTGCCTCTGCAACTGCCTCGAGAGCTGCATCCAGGATACGAGCTGCCTCTGCCTTGGAAACTTGAGCCTTAGCTGCAGCTGCTTCAATAAGTGCTGATTTGTTCATAATTTGGAGTTTTTAATATTAATAATGTTAATTAATAGGGTGCTTTCCTTTGATTTTTCGGACTTCCCAAAGGAAATCGCTTGCAAATTTACAACTTTTTTTGTATACTGCAAAGTTTTTTGTAAAAAAAAATGCCATTTTGGCAAAAAAACTGCATTTTTTCACAATTTGGCGCACTTTTTGTGGGTTTATATCAGGAAAAAGTAGTACTTTTGCACCGAATATGAGAAATTTACCGACAGTAACGCGCTACATTTTGTTAGCGAACGTGATTATTTTTCTGCTGACAGCTATTCTGCAGCGATACGGCATTGATTTGAATACCCTTTGCGGCCTTCATTACGTCTCTGCCTCGTCCTTTCACTGGTGGCAACCGCTGACGTATATGTTCCTTCACGCGAACTTCAGCCATATCTTTTTTAATATGTTTGCCGTGCTGATGTTTGCGCCGATGATTGAGAACGAATGGGGTGCGCGTCGTTTTGCCATTTACTATCTGATCTGCGGATTAGGGGCAGCCTTGATACAGGAACTGGTTTGGGGTGCGATGTTGGCGCAGATGGCAGGTACGTACAGCGCCACATCCTTGGCTTATTATGCCACAATGCTGAACACGATCGGCGCTTCGGGTGCCGTGTTTGGTATCCTGTTTGCTTTCGGCTGGTTGTATCCGGACGTGCCGATGTTTATTCTGTTTATCCCGATTCCTATACGTGCGCGCATATTCGTTATTATATACGCGCTCATTGAGTTGTTTGCCGGTCTTGGCTCTGTGGCAGGCTTCTCGGCGGATAACGTAGCGCATTTTGCCCACTTAGGCGGTATGTTGTTCGGTTGGTTGCTGATTCTATACTGGAGATGGATCAACTGGCGCGAGCCGTTTACGGGTTCTTTTTGGGATAAAGTGAAGGGTAAGTTCAACAAACACCCGCGCCTTGACAGTACAAAAGGCGACAAGTTCGATAATTATCATTATCAGAAACGCGTGTGAGTTACCAAGCCAAAGTACCTACTACCGGCCAGTGATCTGAGCCGGTAGTTTTTTGTACTTTGCAGCGGATAGGTACGAGCGGCTCGGAGCAGAGAATATAATCGATACGCACTCCGAAACCGCGCTTCTCGCACGTAGCACCCCAAGACCAGGGGTGCACATGCCTCCAAGCGTCATAAAGGCCGCTACTGATATGCCAGTAGGTATAACTGAGCGCGACGGAATTGAAATCGCCTACCACTATGACCGGATACGGACTCTCGTCTATCTCCTTTCGTACCACACGGGCCTGGGCATTACGAACAGGCAAGGCTTTCTGCCATTTGTGCTTGAGACGTTTGAAGGTAGAGAGAAGACCCTCGTAAGTACGCAGGCTATCCGCATTCGCAACATCATCGTGGGTGAAACGATAAGACTCCAAGTGGTTGTTTATCAGACGGAAAGTGTCTGTACCGACGACCATGTCACAGCGGTTAGAGAGGTTGCCGTGCGCCTCGTAATGGATACTCTGCTTGTTGATGAGCGGGTATTTGGACCAAACCATCGTACCAAACTGATGGCGCTTGTCGTAGATGGAGAAATCGATATACGAGTACGGATACTTGGCACCTAAAGCCGTTTTGACGTCCGAGAGGGTGAGGTATTTGGGGTCCTTATAGACATCGACCTCCTGCAGACACACTACATCGGCATCCTGAGAAAGCAGGTATTGGAGCACTTCGTTGTTCTCGGTCTTGTGCTTAAAATCCATTCGGCCTGTATTCCAGGTGAGGATAGTGATTGCTATGAGGACGCAGAGTTTCATTTCTTAGGTACAAGTGTCACAAGAGGTATTATCATCTCTTCGAGCGAGATACCGCCGTGTTGGAAGGTGTTACGGTAGTACTGCGCGTAATAATTGAATTGGTTAGGGTACGCGAAGAAGTCCGATCCTGTGCAGAAAGCATAGGAGCTGCTCACGTTGGGGCAGGGCAAGCCGACACGCTTGGGTTGCTCGATGGTGAAGACGTTCTTTGAAGAGCAGTTGAGCGCCTTGCCTACTTTGTAGCGGATATTGGTGTTGGTGTTCTTGTCCGCAATGATCTGCACGGCGTTCTTGACGCGTGTCGTGCCATGGTCGGTAGTGAGCACAAGTGTATAGCCTAACTCGGCTGCGCGACGCAGGAGTTCGTAGGTCGGCGAATGTCTGAACCAACTGAGTGTGAGGCTTCTATAAGCCGCTTCGTCATTGGCTAACTCACGGATCATCTTACTCTCCGTACGGGAGTGCGAGAGCATGTCGATGAAGTTAAATACAACGATATTGAGCGGGGTTTTGGAACCTTTGAGTTGGGCAATAACACGCTCGCAGAAAGAGCTCTCGTTCACTTTCCAATAGTTAAAACTCTCGCGGTGACGATAGCGGTCGAGGAGTGTCTGAACCAGTTCGCGCTCGTATTGGTTCTTACTCTCCTCATCGCCTTCTTCTACCCAATATTGCGGGTACATCTCTTGGATTTGAAGCGGCAGGAGGCCGGAGAAGATGGCATTACGGGCGTACTGCGTAGCGGTCGGTAAGATGGACGTATATTGCTGTTCCGACTGCACAGAGTAGAACTCGCTGAGGAGCGGTTGTATCGTCTTCCATTGATCGTAGCGGAAGTTGTCTATGACGCACAAGAGCACCTTTTGATCTTTGTCAAGCAGCGGGAAGACCGAATGCTTCATCACGTCGTGGGACATGATGAGGTTTGACGGTTTGGATGTTTGAGACTGCGTCCCTGTTTGAGGGTTGGCGAACCAAGACTCATAGTTCTTGGCTATCCATTTGGCAAAAGCGGTGTTGGCCTGTGTGCGCTGATCGTCGAGAAGGGAACGCATAGCGGAGTTCTCGAGTTCAAGATCCCATTTGCTGAGCGTGCGCTCGATAGCCTGCCATTCTTCGATGGTAGAGGCGGTGTCGATGAGATAGGCGATATCGCTCCACTCCTGGCGGTAGTTCTGTTGTACTTGTTCTGTGACGATCGCCTGCTGGTGGATATGTTTCTTGAGACAAAGCAAGATCTGGCTGGGGTTGACGGGTTTGATGAGATAGTCCGCTATCTTCTCTCCTATCGCTTGCTCCATGATATGCTCCTCCTCGGATTTGGTGATCATGACGACCGGCACTTCGGGGTGGATACGTTTGATCTCTTGGAGGGTTTCCAGACCGGACATTCCGGGCATGTTTTCGTCCAAAAAGACGATATCCGGCACCGTTTCATCAAAGGCATCGAGGGCATCTTCGCCGTTCGAAGCGGTAGTTACTTCGTAACCTTTACCTTTTAGGTAAATGATATACGGTTGTAATAAATCTATTTCGTCGTCAACCCAAAGTATTTGGCTCATAGTGTCTCCATTTTTCAATTAAACTTGTCATGTCCTGAGGCCACTCGCTATCAAAGAACATGCGTTCTCCGGTCCGCGGATGTGTAAAACCGAGCGTCTTAGCGTGCAGTACTTGTCGCGGACAAAGTGCAAAACAATTCTCGATATACTGCTTGTATTTCTGCGTGCGAAGACCCTTTAGGATTTCGCAGCCACCATACTTCTCATCGCAAAAAAGCGGGTGACCGATATGTTTCATGTGCACCCGGATCTGGTGGGTACGGCCTGTCTCAAGTCGGCACTCCACGAGGGTCACATAAGGGAAGCGTTCGAGTACGCGCCAATGTGTGACGGCCTCTTTGGCTTGCGGACACTCCTCCAAATCCCACACACGATAGATCGTGCGGTCTCTGTTGTCGCGGGCAAGTGCCCCTTCGACTGTTCCGCTGTCTTCTTTGAAGGTTCCCCAGACGAGGGCATTGTAGGCGCGTTCGGTCGTGTGGTCAAAGAACTGCTTGGCCAGATGGGTCTTGGCTTCGGGGGTCTTGGCGATGAGCAGCAGACCGGAGGTATCTTTGTCGATACGATGGACGAGGCCGATGGAGGGATCGTTGATATCGAGTTTCTCGCCGAAATAATACGCAAGTGCGTTTAATAAGGTGTGCTCGTAGTTACCGTGCCCGGGATGTACGACCAGTCCGGCGGGTTTGTTGATGACCATAAGGTCATCGTCCTCATAGACGATGTTGAGCGGAATATTCTCCGGCGTGATGGTGAAGTCATGGGGTTCATGATCGAGCAACACCTGGATTATATCACCGGGTTTGACGCGGTAATTGGAAGCAACCGGAGTGCCGTTGACCCAGACATTACCGGCGTCCGCAGCTGTCTGGATACGGTTTCGGCTGGTGTTGGTCATATGCTCTGCGAGGTACTTGTCAATGCGCTCTTTGCCTTGACCTTTGTCCACCTCGCAGCGCCAACGCTCCCAGAGGAGGTCGTCTTCGACGACATTTGTTATTTGTAATTGGTCATTTAGAACCATTCGTCTTCGTCTTTCTCGTTGTTGTTACCGCTTACGGTCTTGCTGAGGTCTGCCGAGAGTTTCAATGCCACAGTCTCGCCTTCGAGCAGATAGTCACCGGCGCCGGGTGTCTGGTGGTAGATATACTGCGTCACTCCTTCTTCTGCGGGTTCATCGTAGTTCACCGCTCCTACCGTCAGACGATGGCTAAGCAGCAGACTACGTGCGTCTTGAAGGGTCAGGCCAATGACGGAAGGCACTTCGACTTGTTCCGTTCCGCGACCGTATCCTACGACTAAGCGGACTTTGGTGCCTACCGGTATCTTCTCGCCGGGCTTGACACTATTGCCGTTGGCTTTGACGTCCAGCACGAGGTCGCGGAAGGCGGAGGGCTCGTAGTCATAGACGGTATCGACGCGCAGTCCTAAGCCGCGGAGGGTTGTTTCGGCCTGACGGTAACTCATATCCTGCAGATTAGGCATCGTTATCTGGCGTTTGGTCGTAGCGTTGATGGTTACATAGACCAGACGACCGTTCTTGGCGTGACTATCCGGCTTAGGATCTTGTTCAACAATCGTGCCAAACGGTACTTTATCCGAATAAGTTGAGTCAATAACTTGCATTTTCAGTCCCTGCGCAGCCAATAAAGGCTCAGCTTCGGCCAAAACAAGTCCACGCACGTCCACTACATTCACTTCCACACCATGTTGGGTATAGCCTCGAAGCCATACCAAGAGACCGATGAGAATCGCGGCGGCAATGATGACCGCGAAAATAATATTCCACCCTACAAACTTGAGGTCATTTTTGTCAAAAAGGCTCATATTTTCACTTATTTGCAATTTTTAGTGCGCAAAATTACAAAAATATTTGCACATATGCAAAAAAAGCAGTACTTTTGCAACGTTTTTCGTAAAAAGACGAAGAAATTAACCATTTTAAAGCTTTAAAAATTAAAAATTAGTAGTTATGAAGAAAATGCTTCTTATCGTAGCTGTTGCATTCGCTGCAATGAGCTGCGGCAACAAGTGTTGCGAGAAAAAGTGCTGCCAGGAAGAGGCTGCTGCTGTTGACACCGTAGAGGTAGTTGAGGCAGAGGCTGAGGTAGTTGAGGCTGCTGAAGTAGTAGCTGAGTAATCACAGCTTGTTTGCTCAAAAAAAGAAGCGACGCATTTGCGCCGCTTTCTTTTTGCATTTTCATTTTCTCTAAACTTTAAACCTTCCACTTTCAACGAATTTAATCTTTAATTAAATTTCGTCCTGTCATTTCTTTGGGTTGTTGGATCCCCATGATATGACAGAGCGAAGGAGCCACATCGGCGAGGATACCATCCTCTACGCGCGCGTTCGCGTGTTCCTTAGAGATATACACGAAAGGAACGGGGTTGAGGGAGTGGGCGGTGTTGGGTGTTCCATCGGGGTTGATAGCGTTGTCGCAGTTACCGTGATCGGCGATGACGATGATCTCGTAGCCGTTCTCGAGGGCTGCTTCGATCACTTTGTGCGAGCACTCGTCAATGGTCTTGACCGCTTTCTCGATGGCCTCATACACGCCGGTGTGGCCGACCATGTCGCCGTTGGCGAAGTTGAGGGTGATATAATCGAATTTCTGCGTTTTGATAGCTGCTACCAGGGCTTCGGTCACTTCGGGCGCCGACATCTCCGGTTTCATATCGTAAGTAGGCACCTTGGGTGAAGGGATCAGGATGCGCTCTTCGCCCGGGTACTCGGCTTCACGACCGCCGTTGAAGAAGAAGGTCACGTGTGCGAACTTCTCCGTCTCTGCAATACGTAACTGCTTGAGACCGAGGTTGCTGACTACTTCGCCAAGGGTGTTTTCTACATTCTCTTTCGGGAAGAGGATATGGAGGCCTCGGAAGGACGAGTCGTACGGAGTCATGCAGCAGTAGTGCAGACCTGGGATGGTGTGCATGCCTTGTTCCGGCATATCCTGCTGTGTGAGGACGATGGTGATCTCTTTGGCGCGGTCGTTGCGGTAGTTGAAGAAGATGACTACATCGCCATTGGCGATACGTCCGTCGCAGTTAGCGTTTACGAGAGGCTCCATGAACTCGTCCGTATCTTTGTGCTCCTCGGTGTGGCGATCATAACAGCCTTGGACAGCAGCAACCATGTCGGTCTCTTTGCGGCCTTCGCCGTTGACGAGTTGGTCGTAAGCGATTTTGATACGCTCCCAACGTTTGTCACGGTCCATGGCGTAGAAACGACCGATGATAGATGCGATATGTGCGCCGGTCTTGTCGCACACGCCTTGGAGTTCCTCGATGAAGCCTTTACCGCTACGCGGGTCGGTATCACGGCCGTCCATGAAGCAATGCACGAAGGTGCGATTGGCTACGCCGTATTCCTTGGCGATCTCCACGAGTTTGAAGAGGTGATCGAGGCTGGAGTGCACACCGCCGTTGGAGCAGAGACCCATGATATGCAGCTTCTTACCTGCAGCCTGTGCAGCTTTGTATGCCGCTACGATCTCGGGGTTCTCCATGATCGAGTTGTCGCGGATAGAGCGGTTGATCTTTACGAGGTCCTGATAGACGACGCGGCCGGCACCGATATTGAGGTGACCCACCTCGGAGTTACCCATCTGTCCGTCGGGCAGACCTACGTTTTCGCCACTAGCCTGTAACTGCGAATGGGGGTATTTAGCCAACAGAGCATCCCAATTCGGTGTGGGAGTGACGCTGATTACATCGGCTTTGGACTTGTTACCAATGCCCCAGCCGTCTAAAATCATTAATAAAGCTTTACTCATATCATTTTTTCATTTAGTTATTTACCATTTTTTCATTTTAGCGAGTTGCGCCATTTCTCGTTTATCATCTGCTTCGCGGAGGGATTGCCGTTTGTCATAGGTGTGCTTACCTTGGCAGAGGGCTATCTCCATTTTGGCGAGGCCTCGCTCGTTGATGAAGAGAACGAGCGGGATGATGGTTTTGCCGGTATCTTTGGTGGCCTTCTCGAGTTTGCGTATCTCGCGGCGCTGCAGGAGCAGTTTGCGGTCGCGCTTGGCCTCGTGGTTGGCGTAGGAGCCAAAACGGTACTCAGCGATATGCATCTGTTTGACGTACATCTCGCCGTGTTCTACGGCGCAGTAAGAATCCACGAGCGAGGCCTTGCCTTCACGAATGGACTTTATCTCTGTACCAAACAGCTGAATACCTGCGGTGTAGCGGTCAAGAATGATATACTCAAACTTCGCCTTCTTGTTGAGAATCCGTATGTCGCTCTTCAGTTTCATCTTTCACTTCTTCAGCCTTTACTCCTTCCACTTTACGGTATTTCTTCTGTCTCTGTTCCCAGCGCTCGCGGGCGTACTGCTGCATATCGATGACGGTATCGGATTCGTCGATAATCTCCAGGCCGAAGATGGTCTCGATGATATCCTCGAGTGTGAGGATGCCAACAAACATGCCGTACTCGTCGATGACCTGTGCGATCTGGCTCTTTTGTTTGAGCATGGAGTCAAAGATGACGCCGAGTGTAAGGTCTTGGTCGAAGGCCGGAAGTGGCCGTTTGATACCGCCGAGTGTCTTTCGGAAATGGTCTTCGGTCAGTTCCTCGAGTGCATCGTTACGCAAGACGTAGCCGGTGATATACTCGGGCGCCTCGGGTTTGTAAAGGGGGATACGGGAGAAATGGTCGTATTCGTCGTTGTCATAATAGGCTCGAAGGGTCATATTCTCCGGCGCGGTCTTGGCCACTACACGCGGGGTCATGACATCGTAGGCATGGATCGAATCGAGCCGCATGAGGTTGGAGAATATCTTGTTCTCGTCCTCGTCCACGACGCCTTCTTCCTCGCCTACGTTCACCATGGAGAGCACTTCTTCGCGTGAAACGGAGGGTTCGTCTTCGTTGTCCGGGAACATCTTGGTGATCAGTTCGACCAAGAGTACGAAAGGATAGAGCACGAAGATGAGGATGCGGATGGTGCGTGCCGTAAAGCCCATCAACTCACGCCAATAGGTCGTACCGATGACCTTCGGGATTATCTCCGAGAAGACAAGGATCAGCAGCGTGGTGATGGCCGACATGAGTCCGAACCATTTGCTGCCGAAGACGGCAGTGACCTGCATACCGACGCCGGCAGCGCCGATGGTGTTGGCGATGGTGTTCAGAGATAAAATAGCAGCCAGAGGACGCCCTGTGTCCTCCTTGTAACTGCTCATTAATTTCGCGGGCGCGTAGCCCTCTTCTTCACGCAGATTAATATAACTAAGCGACGTGGACATCAGGACGGACTCCAGTACGGAGCACAGAAAACTGATCCCCATCGCGCCGAACAAAAACAGTAATAATAGTCCCATACAATCAATTTGGCTGCAAAGTTACTGCTTTTTTTTGACATGTGCAAGATTTTTGTGAAAAGTGTGCAACTTATTTGTCTTTTTCGGGGTGAAGATGCTTGAAGAAGATGTTTACCGTCATGATAGCGACCGTTCCGAGGATGGCCTCGGCAAACATACCCGCTCCGCAAAGACAGCCGATCGCCGCGGCGCACCAAACGGTAGCAGCGGTGGTGAGACCTTTGACGGTATCGCCGTCCTTAAAGATGATACCTGCGCCTAAGAAGCCGATACCAGAGACCACTTGGGCGATGATACGGCTGTTGTCGCCGCCGAAGATAGATGGCGACATGAGGACGTAAAGGGCACTACCTATCGCTATAAGCGATATTGTACGTGTGCCGACCACTTTTCCGTGCAACTCCCGCTCCATGCCGATCAGGTAACCCAGCGAGGTCGCCAATATGATTTTGGTGATGACTAATAACCAATCTGTCTGAAAATGTTGTAACATAGGGTTTAATTGTTTTGCGGTGCAAAGGTACTACAATTTTTGCATATATGCAAATAAAAAATGACTAACAAATAGTATATTATATACATAGTATATAATATAGTAAATGTTGTGAAAAAAGTGGGGTATTTTTGGCTTGAAAAAGGCTTTTTGTTACAGTTGACTGTCGGTTGACCGTCGGTTCACTGTCGGTTGACTGTCGGTCCGAGTCTGTAAAAAGTCAGTAAAAAGGTAGTAAGAAGGTCGTAAAGGTAGAACAAATAAAATGACATTCCCAAATTTTTAGGCTTGGAAATGTCATTTTTATACAGAAAACGTTACTTTACTCGCCAGAATAAGTTCTGTTGAATTCGTCAATTGCTTTGTCGAATTGCTTGTATCCCTCGGTCAACAAGGGGACATACAAAGGAATCGCCCACATAGCACTCGCGCCACCAAAAACCCATCCAGAAATTTGTAACGCTTTCGCTTTCTTTAATTTTTTATATATTTTCGGATCGCGCTCATGAACAAAGATTAACATTTCCTCTTCCGACATGTCTTTGTTTCCGTAGGAGTACTTCTTTTTGTTGAATTTTTTTCTTACTTCCTTGGAGTTTCGAACCAACTGCACATTTTCGGTCTGAAGATTATTCTTAATTATGAAACTCGATAAAAGTTGATCCGTAAAGAAACTCACATCGCTTTGCATGACTTTCCTTTGTGGTTTAGTAGTCATGTTGGTAGTCATTTCCATTTGGGCGGTAGATGCATTGATTAGTTTGGCCGTAACAAACAATTGACTAGCTTTCAGCTGACTTGCCTCAATAACGAGAATCTGCTGAACGCCAGCAGCTTGGCCTATTTTACGAATTTCGTCCACTTTAAGATTTCCGGTACGGAGGAATTCGTATTCATCAATTATTTCGTCCAGACCCGAAAATTCATAAGCCTCACACCCTGGTGATTTTGCAACCGCCTCGAAGATATAGCTACGTAACATCAGTTTCGTATTATATTCTATCTGATTATCGCGGTCTACGATGTCCAAAATTGCAATTTTGTTGGATTGAGCCATACTATTGACACCCAACAAAAAAGCAACCGTAAAAAATAAAATTTTTTTCATAACAGAAATGATTATTTGCGCTTGTTTTTGTTTTTGTCATCGCGTTTTGGAGCAGGCGAAGCGGGTTCTTCTTGAGCAGGTTTTGCGGGTTTTACTTGTTGTCCGCTTTCGTGGTAGATATTTATCACGTCGCTATTATTCGTCATATATTGAAGCACCGCGGGGTTGTAGAAAATAAGGTATTTCTCTATATCTTCACGGGTGAATTTTTTCAATTGCTCCATGTCCTCATAGACAGTACGTTGATTCTCGTAATAGCCGGCATAACCGGTGAGGGTAGCCTGGTATCTGCGGCGTATTTTCCAAGGGCGACATTGAATCTTGAAGACAGGATCAACAACAACATCGATTTTTTTGCTCATAATAGCGAGGTATCGGCATTCGTTCATAGCGTCCGCTTTCGTATGATGCCAATTGGATACGACTTCTACGCGTTTGGCATAATCAGCTTTCACATCAACAACGGTAGGCATCGTCTTAAAATCCTGACGCAGGATATCCGTCTGACGAGTCGTATAATGATAAGTAGAACAACTGCTAAATAGCAGCGCTACAAGTCCGAATCCTATAATAGCTAGTTTTTTCATAATTGCAAACATTTAAAATTGGACACTCGAATTACTTTTTTGATTTTTTAGGTATAGCGAAAAGAGTAGACCAATCTATCTTTTTGTTTTCCTTCTTTTCGGGGTTGAAATAGTAAGTATCCCCGCCGTTGGTATTACGATAGTAATATTGCGGGAAAGATGGGTCATACAAAAGTTTGTATTTTTCTATTTCTTCAAGGGTATATTTCTTTGATTCCTCAAGACGATTTGGAAGTTCCTCATAAGTGCCGGCGAAACCGATGATAGTTGCTTTGAAACGTCTTCTTATTCTAAAACGTCTATACTCAATTTTTACAATCGGGTCCACAATGACATCGATTTTGTAGTTTTGTAAGCATAAGAACTCCGCTTCTGCAATTGCATCTTTTTTGGTTAGTTGGAAGGATGAAGTTGCCGTTACTTGCTTTGAATAGTTAGCAATAACACCGACCATCTTTTCGTTCATGTCAATGGATTGACGGTTGACATTGACTTGACGTGCCGAATACTCATAAGTAGAACAGCTTGCAAGCACGAAAGCCAACAAGGACAAAATGGGTAAGAGATTTAACTTTTTCATTTGTTTTATGGTATTTAAGTGTTTTGCCTACTCACTTATGGCTTTTCGGCATTCTCCAGAAGCAAAGTTTATGATTTTGCGGTGCAAAGTTACAAAAAAATTTTGATATGTGCAAGAAAAAGGGATAAAAATGCAGAAAAAAAGATAGAATATTTGCCTATATGAAAAAAAAGTTGTAATTTTGCGGCGTATTTTGCGGGTATATGCCCGTACGCGTGTTTGTGCGTGAGAATATATAGTATAATTAAAAGAATTTTTTATGATTATTTGGGAGTACCGAAATCCAATCTAAAGGTCCGAAAGGACACCTATTTGAAGAAATGTCAAAATCTGAGTTTATTATTGAAGTGAATCATGTCTCGAAACAGTTCGAGGATGGTAAGTTTGCATTGAACGACGTGAGCCTTCAGGTGAAGAAAGGCGAGTTCGTGACAATCTTAGGCCCTTCGGGCTGCGGTAAGACGACGTTGTTGCGTTGTATAGCCGGTTTTCAAGTTGCCAGTTCAGGCGAGATCTTGCTTAAGGGCGAGGATGTGACGAAGACTCCTCCGTATCAGCGTCCTGTGAACACGGTGTTTCAGAAATACGCGCTTTTTCCGCACTTGAACGTGTTTAACAATGTGGCTTTTGGGTTGAAGCTGAAGAAAGAAGCGCCGGAGACGATCAAGAAGAAAGTGCGTCAGGCGCTGAAGATGGCGAACCTTACGGGTTACGAGGAGCGCGAGGTAGATACACTCTCGGGCGGTCAGCAACAGCGTGTAGCTATTGCGCGTGCTATCGTGAATAAGCCGGAAGTGCTACTGTTGGACGAGCCGCTGAGTGCGCTGGATCTGAAGATGCGGCACGACATGCAGATCGAGTTGAAAGAGCTTCATGAGAAACTCGGTATCACGTTTATCTACGTGACGCACGACCAGGAAGAGGCGCTGACGCTGAGTGACCGTGTGGTGGTGATGAGCGAGGGTAAGATTCAACAGATAGGTACTCCGACAGATATCTATAATGAGCCGCAGAACTGCTTTGTGGCAGATTTTATCGGCGAGAGCAATATCCTGAGCGGCACGATGATACGCGACAAACGCGTGGAGTTCTGCGGTCAGGAGTTCGATTGTATTGATACGGGCTTCGGCGAGAACAACCCTGTGGATGTGGTGATTAGGCCGGAAGACATCTATATTTGGGCGGTGCCCAAACAAACTGAAAACGGAAAACTGAAAACGGAAAATTTCGAAGACGTGGATCCGGAGGATCGCGTGCCGAAGGGCAAGTTCACCAAATGGTACGGGGAGGTGCAGAGTTGTATCTTCAAGGGCGTGCACTACGAGATGCGTGTGCTGACGCCCGACGGCTATGAGTTCCTGATTCAGGACTACCATGAGTACCTACCGGAAACGGAAGTAGGTATGTTGGTTCGGCCGGAAGATATCCAGATCATGAAGAAAGAGCACTATATCTGGAACTATTTCGAGGGCGAGGTGCTGAAGAACGGCAAGGTGTGGTTCTTGGATGCCGAATGGGAAGTAGACGAGAAGCAGCTGGAGTCCTTCGCACCCGGAGACAAAGTGCGTGTACGTGTTAAGTTCCGCGATATCGACCTGCAGGACTACGAAGAAGAGGGAACGTTGTCGGGCGAGGTGCATTTCATCTTGTATAAAGGCAATCACTACCATCTGACGATCCGTACGGACGAGGGTCACGACCTGTATGTGAACACGAACGACGTGTGGGACGACGGCGATAGAGTCGGCATCGTTATTCCGAAGAACAAGATCAAGTTAGACAAGTGGGAAAATGAGTAAGATTTTACAGATATTTTCTTCGCGTCGGACGTGGGCTTGGCCGTATTTGTTTCTCGGCCTGTTTGTGGTATTGCCGCTGATCTTGGTGGGCGTGTATGCGTTCACGGATATCGAGGGGCATTTCACGATCCGCAATTTTGTGAAGTTCTTCCATCATAGCGAAGCAATCCAGACGTTCCTGTACTCCGTGATGATAGCGGTATTTAATACGGCGATCTGTTTGCTGATCGGGTATCCGGCGGCGTATATCATGGCGCAAGAGGACTTCAAGACGCCGAAAGTGATGGCGATGCTGTTCATTCTGCCGATGTGGATTAACTTTTTGTTGCGAACGGTCGCGACGGTAGAGTTGTTTAACATGTGCGGTCTGCCGCTGGGCGAAGGGGCGTTGCTTTTCGGTCTGTGTTACGACTATTTGCCGTTCATGATTTACCCGATTTACAATACGCTCCAGAAGATGGATAACAGCCTGGTGGAGGCAGCGCAGGACTTGGGTGCTAACCGGTGGACGTGTTTCTGGAAGGTGATCGTGCCGCTGAGTATGCCGGGTGTGTATAGCGGTATTGTGATGGTGTTTATGCCGACCGTTTCGACGTTTGCAATAGCAGAGCTATTGACGCATAACAATATCAAGCTGTTCGGTAGTCTGATTCAGGACTATATCACGACGACCGATCTGCTCAACTACGGCGCGGTACTGTCGCTAGTCCTGCTGATTATTATCGGTCTGACGTCCTTCTTCGGGGACCACGACGCAGATGGCGAAGAGAAAGGAGGGCTGGTATGATAAAGGTGAAAGGTGAAAGGTTAAAGGTTATCGCGACGTTGTTGCTATTCAGCACGATGGTTTTTGCGCAATCAAATCTGACGTATGATTTGAAGGTCGGGACGACGGGAGAGAACAAGTTGCTCAAGGAGTTTCCGGAGAGTTATGCGGCGGAGAAGGTGAATATAAAGGTTACGGGTTACGGGTTACAGGTTACGGGTGAGCGGTTAGCGGTTAGCGGGATCGACTCCTTTGATTTTATCTTCGCGGATAAGGCGGTGGAGACAGAAGGTAAGTTTGACAGCATCTACAGCTATAGGGACGAAGGAGAAGTGACGTGGACCGTTTGGCGGAACAACAAAGCAGTGAAGAACCGCAAGCAGGCGGTGTTGCGTCAGAACGCCTATCGGGCTTTTGAGGACTATTTGGTAGCGAATACTTCGGTGTCTTCCAAAAGTCGAGGATGGATATGGTGGCTGTTCGCCGGGCTCGCCTTGTTGGGAGCTGCCTTCTATGGCGGATATATTCTGTTCCAGCGCCGGAAGGAGAAAGACCTGCCGGCCGTTGAGCAGGAGATGTTACGCCGCAAACGCATGGGAAACCGCCGGCACTATGTATCTCAGTTATACCTCTGGTTGCTGCTGTTGGTACTGTACGCGCCGATCGCGTTGATTGCCGTGTTCTCGTTTACAAAGAGTAAGATTTTGGGCAACTGGACGGGTTTCTCGATGGACCTGTACGTGAACTTGTTCACGGGTAAGGCCGATGCGGGTCTGAACAGCGCGATCATGTACACACTTATTATTGCCCTTATCGCGGCGGTGTGCTCGACGATACTGGGTACACTCGCGGCGATCGGTATATATAACATGCGTGCGAGGGCACGTAAGACGGTGAGTCTATTGAACTCGGTGCCGATGATTAACCCGGATATCATCACGGGTATATCTCTGTTCCTTCTGTTTGTGGCGTTGGGCGTGAGTCAGGGTCTGGCAACGGTGTGCATCGCGCATGTGGTGTTCTGTACGCCGTATGTAGTGCTGAGTGTGTTGCCTCGTCTGAGTCGCATGAACCCCAATACCTACGAGGCGGCTCTGGACTTAGGTGCTACGCCGGCCCAGGCGCTTAGAATGGTGATGTTGCCGGAACTATGGCCGGGCATGCTGAGTGGTTTTATCTTGGCGCTGACACTATCGGTCGATGACTTCGGTGTGACCTTCTTCACGAAAGGAAGCGGCGGTCTGGAGACGCTGAGTACATTTATCTATTCGGACGCACGCAAGGGCGGTCTGACACCGGAGTTGAGACCGCTGTTCACGCTCATCTTACTGGTGATGCTTATTGCTTTGATAGTTATTAATATACGTAAAAATAAACAAGAAGAAAAATGAAAAAGATTTCTAGCATCCTGTTGGCTTTCGTAGCCATCTTCATGTGTTCTTGCGGCGGTGTTGACCGCGCACATCAACTCAAAGTGCTCAACTGGGCGGACTACATCAACGAGGACGTCAAGGCCGGTTTTGAGCAGTGGTATTTCGACCAGACGGGCGAGAAAGTGCAACTGGTTTATGAGACCTTCGACATCAACGAGACCGCGTTGACGAAGATCGAGGTGGGTCACGAGGACTATGATGTGTTCTGTCCGTCGGAGTATATCATCGAGCGCATGCTCAAGAAAGACCTGCTGATTCCGATTCAGAAGGACTTGATTGCCGACTCGATCTATTATTTCGACAATATCTCTCCGTTTGTGACGGCGAAGTTCCAGCAGATGTCCCCGCGTCCCGACGTGACGGTAAGCGACTACACGGTAGGTTACATGTGGGGCACGACGGGCTTCATCTACAACCCGCAGTTTGTGAACCGCGAGGACCTGGAGAGCTGGGGGGCTGTTTTGAATCCGAAGTTCGAGAACCGTATCCTGATGAAAGATGCGTTCCGCGACGTGTATTCGGTACTTGTGCTCTACGCATATCGTAATGAGATCGCAGCCGGCACAGTTAACCGCGACGAGTTGGTGCGTAACATCACCAAAGAGCGTGTAGCGGCAGTGAAGGAGATCCTGCTGCAGGCCAAGAAGCAGATCTGCGGCTGGGAGGTAGACTTCGGTAAGGAGGAGATGACCAAAGGCAAAGCATGGTTGAACCTGAGCTGGTCCGGTGACGCGCAGTTTGCGATCGAAGAGGCAGCCGAGATGGGTGTGATGCTCGATTATATCGTGCCGCAAGAGGGCTCGAACGTATGGTTTGACGGCTGGGTAATCCCGAAATATGCAAAGAATGTCAAGGCAGCTACGTACTTCATCGACTACATGTGTAAGGCCGAGAATGCGCTGAAGAACATGGACGAGATCGGCTATGTATCATGTGCCGGAGGTGTGAACGCCGCATCGGAGATCCTGGCCGAGCAGAACGACGAGGAAGAGTGGCCGGAGACGGTTGACGCTTCGTATTTCTTTGGCGAAGAGCCGATCGAGGTGGACGGCGAGTTATTAGACCCGCACGCACTGCACCTCAACCCGGTTTACTATGCCGACAAGAGTATCATCGACCGTTGTGCGCTGATGCACGACGCCGGCGAGAGCCAGGAGATGCTGCTCGAGATGTGGAACGAAATCAAATTGGCTAGATGAGAAAAAGAATTCAACTAGGCATCCTAGGACTCCTAGGTTTTCTAGGTGTCCTAGTAACTCCCCTTTCTGCCCAAACGCCGGAGATGGAAGCTCGTTATAACGAGCTGGCTGCGCGTTTTGACGGCCGGGACAAGCTCTTGCAGAAAGACCTGAAGGAATACCTGCAGGCTTTTCCTTACACGACCTTCGCCGATGAGGTGAACTTCATGCAAGGCGTGCTGCAGGTAGAGAAAGGGCATTACAAGCAGGGTGTGAAGTTCTTGGAGAAAGTCGATTTCCGTGCGCTGGGCCGCGCCCATCAAGCGGACTATTCGTACTATCGCGGATACGCATATTTGATGCTGCAGGAGTATCAACGTGCGGCTATCTATTTCAATAAGTTGAGCAAAGAGACCAACCGTTATACCACACGCAGCACGTACTACTATGCCTATTGTATGTACAAACTGCAGCGTTATGACGATGCCTTGCCGGCTTTGCTGAAGTTGGAGCACTCGTCCGAGTATGCCAAGACCGTACCTTTCTACCTGATACAGATCCAGTATGCACAAGGCAAATACGACGAAGTGGTCGTGCGTGCAGACAGCCTGTTACGCGCCCAGCCTGATTGCCCAAACAAGAGCGAGTTACACCGTATCTTGGGTGAGATAGCGTACGACAAGAAAGATTATAAATTGGCTATCGAGTACTTACAGAACTACGAGTTGGAAGCCCTGGCGAACGGTGAAGAACCGGTTCGTAGCGACCTGTATATGTTAGGCTCGGCTTCGTATAAATTAGGCCAATACGACGAGGCAGTACATTACTTGAAGAAAGTGAAGCTGCAGGCGGACAGCCTCTCGGAAGCTACGTGTATGACGATGGGTAATGCCTATGTGCAGTTGGCGCAGCCGGAACAAGCGAAGTTATCTTACCAAGCTGCATCCAACTATAAGATCACCCCGGATATCACAGAAGAGGCCTCGTATAACTACGCACTCTGTACCTATCAGAGTTCCAGCGCATTAGGTGAGTCCGTTCGGGCGTTCAATGAGTTCTTGCGTCAGTTCCCCGACTCGAAATACGAAGGACAGATATACCGTCTGTTGAGCGATGCCTTGATGCAGAGCAAGAACTACGCGGCGGCAATCCAGACCTTGGATTCGATTGCCAACCCGACGCCTCAGATGATCGAGACGAAACAGTATCTGCGCTATCAGTTAGGCGCCGATCTGTTCCTGCAAGGTAAGATGAACCAGTCGGTGGAGTGGTTGACGGAAGTGATCAACCATTCGGACGAGTCTTCCCTGTTCACTACGGAGGCCTATTACCTGCGTGCAGAAGCTCAGTATCGTCTGCGTAATTATGCTGAGTGCGAGAAAGACCTGAAGAACTTCTTTGACCGCCCCGATTCGCGCAAGTCGAAGAATGCGGTAATAGCAAGATACTTAGAGGGTTACTGCTATTTCTCGCAAAACCAATACGACAAGGCTCGCACGGCTTTCTCGGCCTATATCGACAACGCACAATCGACAGAGGCTACCTACGCCGACGCGCTCAACCGTATCGGTGATTGCTATTTCAATGCCCGTCAGTTCCCGCAGGCGATCACCTATTATTCACAGGTGAGCAACCTGGAGGCTTCGGGTGCCGATTATGCGCTCTTCCAACGCGGCTATGCCTTGGGCTTACAGCATAAGTACGGCGAGAAAGCGAAGGTCTTGCGTGAGTTAGTTCGCCGTTATCCGAAGTCCGACTATGCCGACGACGGTTTGTATGAGATTGCCCGTGCGCAATTGCAACAAGACGACGAGCGCGGTGCTATCATCACGTACGAGCAGTTGTTGAGCACATATCCGCACTCTACCCTTGCCCGCAAGGCATCGTTGGAGCGCGCTATGCTCTACCGTAACTTACGTCAGACGGACAATGCGATTGCCGCCTATCGCCAGACGATCGAGAAATACCCGGCTACCGAAGAGGCTTACACGGCTTTGGACGCGCTGCAGGCTATGTACGTCGCCAGCGGTAATGTGAACGAGTATCTGGAGTACACCAAGCAACTTGCGAAGATGAATATGAACGTCAGCACGCAGGAGGATTCGCTGCTCTACGCGGCAGCCGAGATGCAGTATATGCAGGCGGCCTATCAGAAAGCAACCGTTTCGTTCAGTAACTACCTGACGCAGTTCTGTGCCGGCGGTCGTTACTGCACTTCCGCGCGGTACTATCTGGCGGACTCATATTACCGTCTGGGCCAGACCTCAGAGGCTTTGGCGCAGTATGCCGTGCTGGCGGAGATGAGTGCCAACCCCTATCAGGAAGAGGCCGCTATCCGCGTAGCGGAGATATGTTATGACAAGGCCGACTATGCTTGTGCGCTGGAAGGTTTCTATCGCATGCACGCCTTGGCTTCGACACGCGAACATACGACGACCGCCCGTCTGGGTATCTTACGTTGCTCGCAAGCGCTCGGACGTCATCAGGCGGCTATCGATATCGCCACTCAGATCCTGAGCGACAAGCCCGTCAAGGACGACACCCGCAAGGAGGCGCTCTACGGACGTGCGAGAGCGTATATCGCACTCAATCAATGGAAACAGGCGCAGCCGGATCTCAAGGCTTTAGCCACAGAGGTACGTACGGCACAAGGCGCTGAGGCTATGTTTTTGCTTGCGCAGAGCTTCTATGAGCTCAAGGACTTAGACGCTGCCGAGGTACAGGTGGGTGAGTTCACCCAAAGCAACACCCAGCAGCAATACTGGCTCGCGCGGGCATTGGTGCTCTTGAGCGATATCAACCGCGACCGCGGTGAACTGTTCCAGGCAAGACAGTACCTGCTCGTGTTGCAGCAGAACTACTTGATCAAGGGCGATGATATACAGGCTCTTATCAAGGCGCGCCTGGCCCAACTGGACACATTAGAAAAACCCGTAACAAAGGAGGACAACTATGAGGAGGAATAGTTTGATAGTTGCGCTGCTCGTCAGCACGATAGTTTGTGCGGAGGACGAACTCAACCGCTCGGTGACCGTAGAGCGCGAGTTTCAGCCCACGATACAATCGGCCGGCAAGATAGCTACGAAACCGGAGGTGGTAGAGACTTCTATCGACCTTTCGCCCGTGGAGTACTCCGAATATACGGCCGATGTGACACCGCTGCCTACGTTCAATCCGCTCCTGTCACAGCCTACTCGTTTTGGCGAGGGACGCAGATACAATGGCTATGTGCGCGGGGCGTTGGGTCACCCGAACACCTTGTTTGACTTCGGGTATCATCTGGACGACACCAAGAATTCTATTCTTGACGTCTATGCCCATCACAAGGCCGAATGGGGTTTGGCGACACTCAGTAAGACCAAAGTAGGGCTCAATTTCACCCACACCTTCCGTACCTGCGACCTCTATTTCGGACTCAACGGCGGAAATATTTATTACTATAAATACGGCCACTGGTACGATTATAGCAAGGCGCACGATATGTGGGCGCGAAATGCCGAGTCGTATGCCAACCGCCAGCCTGTTACCGACACAGACAAGACCGCTCTTTGGACGGCTGAGGCCTTTATCGGTGTGCGTTCGAACCCCAAACAAGATGTGCAGTACCTTGTGCAGACGGGATACCAGATCTTCTCCAAGGTCGGTTTCGTCAACGAGCATCAGGTACGTACACACGGCGCGTTCGATTGGCACAGTGACGCGCATCATGTGGGTGCGAACCTCTATGTGCAGAATAACATTCTGCAACTGCAAGGTCCGCTCGCGACGGCTATCCCTGACTCGCTGTACAGCAACCGACATAATATCCGCTTTGAGCCGTATTATGCGTATGAGGGCAATCGTATCAACCTGCATGTGGGTGTGAATATCGACCTCAATATCGGCAAGGGACATCACCATCTGTCCGGCATCGAGAACCTCTCTTTTGCCCCCTCGCCGCATATCAATATGGAGGCGCAGATCGCCAAGAACTGGCTCACTGTCTATGCGGACGTCACGGGTAATCTGGGCCTGGGTTCGCTGCAGAGTTACATGGAAGAGAATCGCTATAGTTTTATCCATGCGGGTATTATCCATCCTTGTACACCGTATACACCGGTGGACGCTGAGGCCGGTTTCCATATCCGCCCCTACCGCGACCTGCTGATCGAGATCCACGGAGGATATGCGTACATGATGGACGAGGATTATTTGATCGCGACGGCAGATACCCTTTCGACCTTGGCGCCGCTGGGTGCTAAGCGTCCGCTGGGTGAGTTCATTCACCGCCACACCAACTACAGGCGCGGGAAAGTGGGTGGACAGATCAACTACCACTACCGCGATATCGTGCGTATCAACCTGCACGGCGATTATTATTTCTGGAGCGGCGACACCACGGTCTATGACCGCCCGAACTGGGATCTGGCCCTCCGTATAGACGGTAAGATCGACGAACACTGGTCGCTCTATTCGGATAATCACTTCAAGGGCAGCCGACTTGCGCTGGCAACCGACCGAGAACATACACTCAAGCCGACGATAGACCTTGACCTCGGTCTGGCGTACAACATGTGGGTAGGACAGGCAAAAGCAGAAAAGCTGAAGGTCAAAGGACAGACCATACGTCCTGAGCCCAAGCCGAATCTGACGCTCTTCCTGCAAATCAACAACTGGCTCCACCGCAAGAACGAGATCTTCTATGGCTACCGCAGCCAAGGTATCAATTTCTTAGTCGGAGCGACGTACCGTTTCTAAAGAAAAAAACATAAAAGAAGATAGCCGGCCAAATGGTCGGCTATCTCTGTACCGCGAGCCGGGGTCGAACCGGCACGCCCATCACTGGGCAAAAGATTTTAAGTCTTTCTTGTCTACCAATTCCAACATCGCGGCGCGAAATCGGGTGCAAAAGTACTGCTTTTTTTTGATATATGCAAGAAAAATTTGCATATGTGTAATTTTTTTTGTATTTTTGCACGAAATTTTATACTATGGCTAATAAGCGGAAAATAATTAACGACCCTGTTTTCGGATTTTTATCTATTCCGAACGACCTCATATATGATGTGCTGCAACATCCTTACGTGCAGCGTTTGAACCGAATTCGGCAGTTGGGACTGTCCTATCTCGTCTATCCGGGCGCGATGCACAGCCGCTTCGGACACTCGCTCGGCGCGATGCATTTGATGCACGAAGCCATACAGTCGCTCCGCCTCAAAGGAGTCAAGATTACAGACGAAGAAGCAACGGCGGCGATGATTGCCATCCTGCTGCACGATATCGGTCACGGTCCTTTCTCGCACGTGCTTGAGCACACGCTCGTAGATGGTGTGACGCACGAGGACATCTCGCTGCTAATGATGCAGCGTATCAACCAAGACCTGCACGGCCAACTCGACATGGCGATTGCCATCTTCAAGAACGAGTACCCCAAGCATTTCCTGCACCAACTGATATCGAGTCAGTTAGATGTGGACCGAATGGACTATCTCTGCCGCGATTCGTTCTTCACCGGCGTGCAGGAAGGCCGTGTAGCCAGCGAGCGTCTGCTGAAGATGTTAGATGTGCGCAATGACCGATTAGTGGTACAAGTGAAAGGCATCTACTCCGTGGAGAAATTCCTGGTAGCCCGCCGTCTGATGTACTGGCAGGTCTATCTGCACAAGACTTCTGTGGCAGCCGAGCAGCACCTCATCAAGATCCTGTCCCGCGCCAAAGAACTGGCACGCAAAGGCACGGAACTCTTCTGTTCGCCGGCCTTGCGTTACTTCCTCTACCAGCCGGTGACGTTCGACATGTTTAGTCCGACGAGCGAAGCGCTCGACCAGTACGCACTTCTCGACGACAACGATGTGCTGTCCGCTATCAAAGCGTGGATCAGCAGCGAAGACAAGGTGCTCAGTGCCCTCAGCCGCAGCTTCATCAACCGTCAACTCTTCCGCGGCGAACTGATAGACGCGCCTCTGACAGACACACAAAAAGCGGCGCTCAACGAGCAGTACGCTCAGGCTTTGGGTATCAGCGAACAAGACGCCGCATACTGCTGGTGCGAGCATGTATCGACCAGCAATACTTACTCCGAAAAGGCCGATTCCATCGACATTTTATACTCCGACGACACCGTACGCGATATCGCCGAAGCGAGTGAGATCCTGGACCTCGAGGCCTTGACGCGAAAACCGAAGAAGTTATATTTATTTAAAATGCGCGAGAATGGAATTTAGTGCACAACAAATAGCAGCCCTCTTAGGCGGCGCCTTGTACGGTAACGCCAACGCAAAGGTGAGTGACGTAGCGCCCATAGAGAGCGCCGAAGCCCGTCATCTCTCCTTCATCACCGACGAGAAATACCTGCCGTTCCTGGAGAAGACCAAAGCGGGCGTGATACTCATCACACGTAGTGTGGTGGAGGGCAAGATCAGCTTTCCTGAAGGCGAAGGCAAAGCCGGCGGCGCAGTTATCCTTGTAGATAACGCCCGCGGAGCGATGGCGCAGTTACTCCAACTGGTCTCCAAAGCCATGAATCCCGCCAAACAAGGTATCGAGCAGCCTTCGTTCATCAGCGAGGGTGTGTCTGTGCCCGAAAACGCTTACGTAGGGGCATTCGCGTATATCGGAAAGAACGTGCGCTTAGGCAAGGGTGTGCAGATATATCCGCATGTGTTCATCGGCGACAACGTCGTCATTGGCGATAACACCATTCTCTACGCCGGCGTCAAGGTCTATGCACATTGCCGCGTAGGCGCCGATTGTATCCTGCACGCAGGGGTTGTCATCGGCAGTGACGGCTTTGGCTTCGAACCCGACGCACAGGGCGTTAACCAAAAGATCCCGCAGATAGGAAACGTGCTCATCGAAGATGATGTGGAGATAGGTGCTAACACCACCATCGACCGCGCTATGATGGGTTCGACTATCATTCGACGCAATGTAAAGATAGACAACCTCGTGCAGATAGGTCATAATGTCGAAGTGGGCGAATCGACCTTCCTCTGCGCACAAGTGGGTATTGCTGGCAGTTCGAAGATCGGCAAGCATTGTATCTTAACCGGACAAGTGGGTGTTGCGGGACATATCGAGATTGCCGATAACTGTATCTTCGGTGCGCAGAGCGGTATAGCAGGAAACATCCGGAAACCCGGTCAGTACATGGGTTCGCCTGCTATCGATGCAAGTATCTGGCGCCGCGCCGTAGTACGATTCAAACAATCAGGAAAGCAATGAAACAGCATACATTAAAAGACAGTTTTACCCTCAGTTCTGTAGGCTTGCATACAGGTCTGCATGTGACGGCAACCTTCCACCCCGCCCCGGCGAACACCGGTATTCGTCTGCGTCGCGTGGACCTGCCCGGACAGCCGTGTCATCAAGCCCTTGCGGACTACGTCTCGGCGACCGAGCGAGGCACCGTACTCGAGCGCGGAAAATGGAAAGTGGCGACAGTAGAGCACGCGCTTAGTGCTTTGTACGCCTTGGGTGTGGACAACTGTATCATCGATCTGGATGCGCCCGAGATGCCTATTCTTGACGGCAGTGCACGTATGTTCGTGGACGAGATCCGACGTGTAGGGGTAGAAGAACAAGACGCCGAGCAACAAGTCTATGTGATCAAAGAGCCGATCGAGTATATCTCCGAGCACGGACACACCATGCGTATCGAGCCTTGCGACCACTATGAAGTCAATGTCACGATCGCGTTCGACTCTAAGTTACTGCGCGAGCAACACGCCGTGCTCAAAGACCTCAAGGACTACGCTTCTGACATGGCCTCAGCACGTACGTTCTGCTTCGTGCGCGAGATAGAACCCCTGCTGCGTGTAGGCCTTATCAAAGGCGGGGACCTCAAGAACGCACTCGTCATCTATGAGACCGAGTTGTCCCAAAGCGGAATGGATTATTTCTGCGACAAGTTGGGTCAACCGCACTTGGACGCCAAGAAACTCGGTTACCTCTCACCGCTCAACTACCCCAACGAACCTGCACGGCACAAACTGTTGGACGTCATCGGCGACCTCTCGTTACTCGGTCTCCGACTCCAAGGCCGTATCATTGCCTACAAACCCGGACATACGTTTAACACGCAGTGTGTCCGCCGATTAAGAAACCAAATACTATCCGAATAAATGATCAGTCCGTTAGCTTATGTAAGTCCCAAAGCGCAGATCGGTAAGAACGTCACGATCGATGCCTTTGCGTATATCGATGACAATGTCATCATCGGTGACAACTGCCATATCTTCCCCTCCGCTGTCATCGGCGCTATACCGCAGGATCTGAAGTTCAAAGGCGAGGAGACTTGGACCATCATCGGTGATAACTGCGTGCTTCGCGAGTTCGTCACGATCCATCGTGGTACCGCCAGCAAAGGCAAGACCGTTGTGGGTAACAACAACCTCATCATGGCGTACTGCCACGTGGCGCACGACTGTATCCTGCACGATAACATCATCATGTCTAACTGTACGCAGTTGGCAGGCGAAGTGGAAGTGGACGACTATGCCATCATCGGCGGCGGTACGCTCGTACACCAGTTCACACATATCGGTGGACATGTCATGATTCAAGGCGGCTCGAAAGTGAACAAAGATATCCCGCCGTATATCATCGCCGCACGCGAACCGATTGCGTTCTGCGGCATCAACTCCGTAGGCCTCAACCGCCGCGGTTTTACGCCCGAACAGATACACACGATCCAAGAGGTCTATCGCCTCATTTATCAGGGCGGTTTGAACACCTCGCAAGCCTTGGAGCAGATTGAAGGAACGATTGCAAAGACTCACGAACGAGACCTCATCGTGGACTTTGTACGTTCGTCAGCCAGAGGAATACTGCGGGCCTAGGAAAATACAGGCCGGCAACGGAGTCGTATTGGGTGATTATTGTGTGATTATTGCGTGATTAATGTGTGATTCGATAATATATTAAACAAAATAGATAATGGAAACAGAAGAAAGGAGTCTCAATTTTATTGAGCAGATTGTAGAGAAAGACCTGGCAGAGGGAGTGAACAACGGTCGTATTCAGACGCGTTTCCCGCCGGAGCCGAACGGCTACCTGCATATCGGTCACGTCAAGGCTATCTGCCTTGATTTCGGTATCGCAGAGCGTTACAACGGTGTTTGTAACCTGCGTTTTGACGACACCAACCCCGCCAAAGAAGACACCGAGTACGTGGATTCGATCGAGCGTGATATCGCGTGGTTGGGTTTCAAATGGGGACAGATTTACTATGCCTCAGACTACTTCCAGCAGCTCTACAATCTCGCTATCCGTTTCATCAAAGAGGGCAAGGCTTATGTCGATGAGCAGACGGCTGAGCAGATTGCCGAGCAGAAAGGTACGCCTACCGAACCCGGTGTAGCTTCACCTTTCCGTGACCGTCCGATCGAAGAGAACCTGCGTCTCTTTGAGGCCATGCAACGCGGTGAGATCGAGGAAGGAAAGATGGTTCTCCGCGCCAAGATCGACATGGCGAATCCGAACATGCACTTCCGCGATCCGATCATGTACCGTATCATCACCTCCCACCCGCACCACCGTACGGGCCGTAAATGGAACGTCTATCCGATGTACGATTTCGCACACGGACAGTCCGACTATTTCGAGGGAGTGACCCACTCGATCTGTACGCTGGAGTTCGAGGTACACCGCCCACTGTACGACTATTTCATTGACCAGATAACAGGTCCTAACTTCGCCGGCTTGTCGCCTTACGGCCCGGACTATCGTCCGAAACAGCGCGAGTTCAACCGCCTTAACATCACCTACACCGTGATGTCCAAACGTAAGATGCTGCAACTCGTCAAAGAAGGTCTCGTAGCCGGCTGGGACGACCCGCGTATGCCGACTGTCTGCGGTCTGCGCCGACGCGGTTACACCCCGCACGCCATCCGCGATTTCATGGACCGCATCGGTTACACCAAAGTGGAAGGTATGATCGACCAGGGCCTTCTGGAGCACGTCATCCGCGAGGACCTCAAAGAGACCGCACCGCGTGTTTGCGCTATCTTCGATCCTGTCAAACTCGTCATCACCAACTATGAAGGCGAAGGCGAGACACTCGTAGCAGAGAATATCGACGGACACGAAGAACTCGGCACGCGTGAGATCAAGTTTGGTCGTGAGTTATGGATCGAGCGCGGTGATTTCCTTGAGGAGGCAGATAACAAGTTCTTCCGCCTCAGCCCCGGTGGTCGCGAGGTACGTCTCAAGAGCAGTTATATCATTCAAGCGACAGGCTGCGAGAAAGACGAGAACGGCCGTATCACCACCGTCTATGCCACCTACGATCCCGACAGCAAGTCAGGCACCGAAGGAGGTAATCGCAAGACCAAAGCGACCATCAACTGGGTGGAGTGCAACTCGTGTCTCGATGCTGAAGTGCGCCTGTACGACCGCCTGTTTGCCGTAGAGAACCCGAGCGCCGAGGAAGGTGACTTCCGCGACCTCTTGAACCCGGACAGTCTCAAGGTAGTGACTGCCAAAGTAGAAGGTTCACTTCGCAGCGAGCTGCATGCGCCCGTCATCGTCAACGGCGTAGAGCAAGAGAACCACTACCAGTTGCTCAAGCAGGGTTATTTCGTAGTGGATCCTGACACGACGACCGACAAACTGGTACTCAACCGTACCTGCTCGCTCAAGGATAACTATCTTAAATGAGATCGCGCGTTCACAATGGCAAAGAGCAGATCTTCTGCGAATGGCGTCACCGATGGGTGCGCTTGACGCCCGAAGAATGGGTGCGCCAACAGTTACTGCACCGCTTGGTGGAACAACTGAACTACCCTGCCTCGCTCATTGCCGTTGAGACCGCCATCCGAGTAGGCGAAGCCGCCAAACGATGCGATGCCGTCGTCTATGACCGCCAGATGAACCCGCTGGTGCTCATCGAGTGCAAAGCAGAGACTGTGGCTCTCACGCAAAAGACTTTGGACCAGGCAATCACATACAACCGCAAGTTACAGGTGCCGTACCTGCTTTTGCACAACGGACCACAGACCATTTTTGTACAACAGAAAGGAGAAGAGCTCAACTATATAACCGCAATCCCCTCCTTTTCGGAACTAAAACAATAATACGATGTTACCGGTAGATTTCATAGAGAGTATGCGTCAGCAGTTAGGCAACGAAGCGGAACTGCTGTTACGGGCACTGGAAACGGAGCCTGTGACCTCCATCCGCCTCAACACCAAACTGGACGTGCTGACCTTCGATTGCGACACCGACGAGGTGCCTTGGCATATCGACGGCTATTATCTGAGTGAGCGACCCCAGTTCACACTCGACCCGCTCTTCCATGCAGGCTGTTACTATGTGCAGGAGGCATCGTCGATGTTTATTCAGCAGGCCCTGGAGCAGTACGTAGACACCTCGTCCGTAGTGCTCGATCTCTGTGCCGCACCGGGTGGCAAATCCACACTCATCAGCGAGTATCTCGGTCGGGACGGACTCTTGCTTAGCAACGAAGTAGTCCGCCAGCGCGTCTTTGTCCTGAGCGAGAACATACAGAAATGGGGAAACGGCAACACGGTGGTGACGCATAACAAGCCCGAAGAGTTCGGCGAGAAGTGCCAACACCTGTTTGACTGCCTGGTAATCGATGCACCCTGTTCGGGTGAAGGTATGTTCCGCAAGGACGAGCAGGCACGCAGCGAATGGAGTCTGCAGAACGTCCGCATGTGTGCCGAGAGGCAGCGTAAGATACTCATGGACGTCTGGGATGCCCTCAAACCCGGCGGTATTCTTATCTACTCGACCTGCACCTTCAACACCGAAGAGAATGAGAAGAACGTCGAATGGATCGCAGAGAGCCTGGGCGCGGATGTCTTGCCGATCGATTACGATCCTTCCTGGGGTATCGTGGAGAGCAACGCCGGCTATCATTTCTATCCGCACAAGACCAAAGGCGAAGGGTTCTATCTCTGCGCTTTACGCAAAAACAATAACGAACCCGTTCAGACCGTCAAACTCAAAGAGCCGAAGAAAACGAATCCTATGCCGCACCCGGAATACCTGCCTGTCATGCGCAGTTGGCTCCAACACCCGGACGAGTGGGCTATCCGTTACTCCGACCGCTTTGCAACCGCCTATCCGCTCAAATACAAAGAACTGATCGATTTCCTCTCAACCCAACTGACCTGTATCTCTACGGGCTTTGGTCTGGGCGAGGAACGCGGAAAGGGCATCGCGCCGCAACACTGCCTATCTATGACGAAAGACCTCCGCAAAGAGGCCTTCCCTATCGTAGCGCTGACGCGCGAACAAGCTTTGTCGTATCTCAGGACTGAGGCTTTGAGCTTGACCGATGTGCCCCTCGGCCTCCTCCTTTTGACTTATGAGGATGTCCCCCTCGGTTTCGCCAAGAACGTCGGGAACCGCCAGAACAACCTTTATCCGAACGAGTGGAGGATTCGCCACTTGTAGGATTCAAGAACCGCTCTATACGCTTCCAGTAATGCACATCATCCGGTGACACCAACGTCATCGCTTCGCCGCTGTTCTCTGCCCGGGCCGTACGTCCGATACGGTGCACGTAGTCTTCCGGCGCATGCGGTACATCGTAGTTGATGACCAGCGGCACATCCGTCACATCGATGCCGCGGGACACCACATCGGTGGCTACCAACACATCAATCTTGCCGTTACGAAAATCCAACATCGCCTGATCCCGTTCGTGTTGCTCCAGATCGCTATGCATCGCGCGCGCGTCAATAGTTAATGCGCGTAGCGTGCGCGTAAGGTCCTTCACACGCTGTTTCTTACCGGCGAAGATGATCACTTTCTTCAGGTTCCTGCCCTGTAACAACTCCACCACTTTCGCAGGTTTGTCCACCTCGTTGATGAACGCATGCATCTGCTTGATGGTCTCCGGCGGACGGGAAACGGCTATCTGCACCTCCTGCGGATTGCGCATAATCGCCTTGGCCAACTGCCGGATCTTCGGCGGCATCGTAGCGGAGAAGAGGATCGTCTGACGGTCTTTGGGTAACTTACGCACGATGGTCATGATATCGTCGTAGAAACCCATATCCAGCATGCGGTCTGCTTCGTCTAAAATGAAGTACTTTATGCCCGAGAAATCGACATCATAGATATTCATCTGACTCAGCAACCGACCGGGGGTCGCAATAACGATATCCGCCCCGCGCTGCAGGCCCGTCACTTGTGTACCCCATGCGCCGTTATCCTTACCGCCGTAGATAGCCACAGACGAGAAAGGCACATAGAAACCAAAACCTTCCATCTGCTGGTCTATCTGTTGCGCCAATTCGCGTGTAGGCGCCATGATGATCGCATTCAGTTTGTCGGGATCGTGATCGTCAAAGGCCAGATTAGTCAACAACGGCAAGATATATGCCGCTGTCTTACCGGTACCTGTCTGCGCGCATGCAATCACATCGCGCCCCTCTAAGATCACCGGTATCGCCTTCTCCTGCACCGGGGTACACTCATCGAAATGCATGTCCCACAATGCATCCAAGACCTCGTCTGATAATGCTAATTCATCAAAGTACATGTTTACGCTCTCATTATGATGCTCGCCTGCGGTGGCTCACCGCTCCCAACCTTCAAATACCTCCGGACCATAGACATTGTCTTCCTCTTTGTCGTGAAGCGGTGCCCAGAGTTGTGCAAAGAACGGATTCTGCTTCGCTACGCGGTCCCAATGCCACGGCACTTGTTTCTCTTTCGGCTCGCTTGCATACGGATACGGCATATCGAACGGTGACCAGTGGCCGCCTAACAGGATCAGACGACGACCGGCTTTGAACGTATTTCCGTTCGCGTCCTGCCAGGTGTCATTACCCAGATACTTACCGCCGCGGAACTCTGCCGCCTTCTGTAACTCCTTATCCGTCAGCGTATCCACATCCTTGCTCTCGTCATAGCCATGGTCTAACAACACCGGCGTCTCGCTGTTGTGACTGACATCGAAGTGCTTCCAGTCGGGTATCGCCTTATACGCCTCCAACGAACCGTAATACGCAGCTACGCGTTTGGAAACTTTCAACTTTAAACTTTCATCTTTCAACTTTTTCACCCACCACTGTGTACCGTGCTCCTTGCTGTTGGCCATAAACCACATAGCGGCCTTCACGCAATGCGGGAACAACTTGGCGATATGCGTCTTGGCAGCGAACTTGATTCCTCCCGGCAGTGACTCCGCCTTCGCCATCTGCGCAAAATACTCCTTCACCGGCACGTTTGCACGGAAATGCAGGAAGTCCTCTAACTTATCGCCGTCGATATACCACATTCCGTGGAAATTACGAGTCGTGAACCAGTTGGCATTGAAGATCTGCTCGGGTTTCGGACAACCGATCGCATCGAGCAGCAAGCACTCGAACTCGTAGTTACTCAGGCGGTACTCCTTTCCCGAACCGATATTATAGTAGTTACGCCAGAACTCCTTCGGTACATCCGGACGGCATACGCGCTCCAACAGACGGCCGCTATCCTCTACCGTAGCCCACTCCAGCACGCCGCGGATAGGCACATGGAACATGATCGGGTCGTAGTTCTTCAGGATCGCAGGGTAAAGAATACCCGACTGACGAAGACTCACCCAGGTCTTGATACCCGAGTCGGTAATGATACGCTCTGCCTGCGCTTTGGTCAGACCGTAATGATCGTACGCCGACACACAGATCGGGTCTCCTGCACGGCCCCAATGGAGCGGCTCACGACGGTCTCCCATCTGGGCAACCGAACCGATATAGACTACTTTCGGTTGCTTATCTTCCGGCTGTGCCAACACCGCTTTCGTGATATTCTCTGCCGCTGTGATATTGGTGCGTAAGGTGGCTTTCGGACGATAGTCCGCCTGCGGCGATACCATACCGCCTACGTGCAGCACGATATCCGATCCTGTCACTCCCTTCAGCACATCTTCATACTTCGTCAAGTCACCCCATATGACATGGAGCGATGGGTGATTAGCCATGAAAGGAGCAAGTAACTCTTTATTCTTTTGGCTCGGACGAGCTAAGATTCGTAACTCATACTGGTCGGGATAACGCAGTATCTCGTTCATACCTGCAAATCCCATGGTGCCCGTAGCACCGGTCAAAAAGACAATTGTTTTTGCCATATCTTCTATCAAAATTATTTCTTTCGCATCCACTGCGTAGCGCGAAGCCAGCGTCTCTTGGCTTTCGCCCGCATCTCTGCCCGCCATTGTGCCTCTTCTTCCGCCTCGTTCGTCATCTGCTTGAACGAAGCCTCTGCATCCTTGTCACGGATGACAAGCAGCTGATCGCCTACCTCCAACTCACTCGCACCGGTGGGAACAAAGAAGTCCTCTCCCCTGCGCACCATGATGATTAGCGTACGAGGCGGAATGGATATCTCACGCAAGGTATTTCCTGTCTCCAGCAGTTTCTCTGTGACCTCCACTTCGCGGGCCGAAGACTGAATCTCATCCGGCAGGTCCATATCAAAATGCTCCAATGTACGTTGCTCCTCCGGCTGGGTGTCTAACTTCAGTTTTTGGGCTACAAAAGTCATCGTAGTGCCTTGTACCAGCAGCGAGACGAGGGTGCACAGGAAGACCACATTGAACAGCAAGTCGGCATGAGGCACACCGCTCGCTTTGCACATCACGGCAAAGATAATCGGCACGGCTCCCTTGAGACCCACCCAACTGAGCATGATCTTATCCCGCTGACGATACCGACGGAAAGGTGCCATACACAACCATACTGCTAACGGACGGGAGATGAAGATCATCACAAAACTGATGATCAGACACGGCAACCAGACGTGGTAGTTGATTAGGTCTTTGGGAACAACCATCAGACCTAACATCAAGAACATCATCAACTGACTGAGCCACGTCAGACCGTTGAAGAACGACTTAGTCTGACGCTTGCGGGTGAACTTGTTGTTTCCGATCACCAGACCACCGACATAGACTGCCAGATACGTATTGCCTTGTAAGTAATAAGTAATACCGAAGATGAAGATACAGGCCGTCAAGACCATCACCGGATAGAGGGCTTCGTTGCCTAACTTCACGCGACGCATCAGCGCTACCAGACCCAAACCAAATGCCAAACCGATCACTGTACCCATCACTAGTTGGACCACTACCGTCTGCACGATCGGTAACAACTCCACTTCCTCCACCAGCCCTACAATCGTATGTAATTTGAGCACCACACCGATCAGCGTAGTTGTTAACACATACGCCATCGGGTCGTTCGCTCCGGACTCCAACTCCAGAAGCGGACGTAAGTCATGCTTCAAGCCCATACTGTGGGTGCGCAGAATAGAGAACACACTCGCGCTATCCGTACTCGACATCGTCGCCGCCATCAGCAACGCTACCCAGATAGAGAGCGTCGTCACAGCCTGAATCCATCCGAAGATAAAATAAATCAAGATACCCGTGATGGCACAAGTGAGCAATACACCTAAGGTCGCTAACGTAATACCCGGCGCCAACACCGACTTGATCTCATTCAGCTTCGTATCCATACCACCCGAGAAAAGGATGATACACATCGCTATCGTACTCAGCGCTTGGGCTGTACTGGTCTTAATCATGATACCTTCTGCGTCGCCGAAGATAGCGCCGATGCCGTGCGGACCGAAGAGCATACCTACGATCAGAAACAACAACAGCGCCGGGACACCAAAGCGATATCCGATCTTATCTGCGAATATACTGATGAAGAAAAGCAGCGATAATATCAACAATACGAGTTCTACTTGCATACAATCTTAATCTTCCGTCTTCAATAAAAAATCTTCGATGATCTTCACGATCTCCTCTTTGGGATAGAGTCCCTTGAGCATCATCGGCTTGCCTTCCACCGGGATATACAGCACCTGAGGTATCGAGTTGATGCCGAACACATAGGCCAACTCCCGCTCACGCTCCGTATCTGCCTTGTAAAACTGCACCTGATCGCAATAGGTCTGACTGAGTTCTTCCATGATCGGCGCCAGACGTTTGCAGGGTCCGCACCAAGTCGTATAGAAATCAATCACGCAGGGTTTGTCACCTTTGTACACCCATTCTTTCTCGTGCTTGTAGTCAAAGATACGATCGATGAACTGCTCCGTAGTCATATAAATGACGTCCTCGGCCGTCACAGAAAAGACGGTCGAAAGGCAGAAAAATATCAAGAGTATTGTCTTGCGCACACTATTCCAAAATAAAATCGGCTGCAAAATTAGTAAAAAAATTGCATATGTGCAAATTTATTTGTACCTTTGCACCCGAAAAGATAAAAAAAAGGCAGTCCTTCCTATGCCGGAGAGTTATGAACAGCACCCCGCAGCCGTCGAAACAAAAAGAGCAGTCGTTTGACTGCCCTTTTGTCGAGAAGAGTATCGAATTATCGAACGATTTCTTTCGTGATGCGCGGCGAATAGAAGCGTTTATAGAAGAGTTTCCGACAATATTTAAATAAAAATCGTCCCTGTATATATATGAGGTTGAGGCTATTATTTGTAGATAGCCTCAGCCATTCCTCCCTGTATTTTCAAGGAATGCGTGTGCGTTTCCCCTTGGACATTTTGAAAAAAATAGTATGTATAATAACTTATACACTTAGTGAATACAATATTTTTTTCTAACTTTTACCTATAAAAATCTCTACTATACTTGTCATTTTTGTTACTCTTACTATATTTATATAAGGAGTAGGCATTAAAACGCCTAAATATAAATTATGGAAAACAAACAACACAAAAGACAATGGCGCGAATTAGATGACGTCACACGCGAGCGTATCAGCCGCAGCACTCAAGGTAAGCACAAGAGCGAACTCCACAAACAAAGGATAAAAAAATCTCTTGAAGACTATTGGAAAACTGTCCCACACCGCCCGAAATCGGGTATTACTATGGACAATTTAATAGGTGCAAACTAACCACTTATTAAGGTAAGGGTTGCATGATTTTAGGTAATGATAACGAGGTAATAAACTATGTAATAGAGTGATAACATTTGACAAACTAAAGATTTCAAGCAAGATAGAATATGTAACTAATATCAACCTTAACGAGTTTGAGAAAGACAAAAAGGGCAACTTGATGTACAAACAGAAAGTGCCCTACTTACTAACAATCAAAATCAACTATACCATGCCGGAGGTGTTCATCGAATTTACCGGAAAAGTATTAGGAAAGCAATATCCTCAACTCATATCATTAGACACTATCCGACAATGCTTCGAGAATATCAACGCTTTAGGCATCTGCACGTTAGACATAGACAATCTTATCAATGATAGCGTAGTATGTTCATGTGATGTCACTACCGACGTAGAGTGTGAAGATATAAAAGGGATGTGCTCATTTATACGAAACAACATTTCTAGTTATAGGTTATACATTCCACGTCAACATAGAAACGGAAACTTTACCATTAGTAAAAACGTTACGAGTAAGACAGCCATGAAGAAACTAACGATTTACGACAAAGAAGCAGAAATAAACAGAGCAGAGAACCGCACATTTAGGAACATGTACGGCATAGATGGAAAAGATTTCAAAGGGAAGTGTAGGTTTGAATTATCTCTTGATAGCCAAGCGCAAATACGGGAGTCGCTAGATATTGCAGATACACATCTCTTGTCAGTTTTACAGAGTTCTGCACATCCTATATCATATTTTATGGACAAGGTATTAGCAAATAATAATTCAATATCAACAACGGGCATAAAGGATTATATGATTAAGTTGGTATTAGAAGATTGTCATTACGACATAGAGGAAGTAGAAGCTAAAATGAGGAGTCTCTACTTACGGGGTAACAACATGTCAAAAATATTAGCCCCATATCGAAAGGCTCTAAATGAGAAGGCTTCAACAATTAATGGAAGCAATATGCGGGACAAAATCATGGGGATGATTGTATCAATGTAATTATGATACCTTTTAATCTTCTGCTGAGGCTTTATGATATGTACAAAATGTGTCAAAACAATCAAAAAAATTATTTGGCACATATAAAAATTTGCACATGTCAGAAAAAAGCTGTACCTTTGCAGAGGATTATCAAAAACGTTTGCTAATGAGGGATAAACTCATTAACATATAATATAAGGGCAAAATTATATGATAAACAGAATTTGTGTGATTTGTGCTTTTTTATGTACAATCATAATATTGTCTTCTTGTGAGAGAAATGGCACTATTGGAGCGTTGAAAGGCTGTTGGTTAGAAACAAAAAGTAGTCCCAGCCATTTAGCAGATTATTGTGAAATAAGCGATAATCTTATGAAAATGTACAGTTATAATGATAAAGTAAACAGATTTGATTCTGTAAGTAATCAATGGATCACTCATGATACGATTCCATATTGGGAACTACAGTATATTCGTAGATATGATTATGATTATCAAGAAAACTTTTTAACCATATATGATTCAAGGGTGGCAAATCTTTATGTTATGTGGGAAGATGCAAATAATGTAACATTTAAAGATGAAAATTATCCAAGAATAGACATAACATATTTAAATTTTGTTCGAACCACGAAAAATAATTCTATTGCTGATTTTGAAAAACTAAACGGCATACGATAACTAGTAGTCTGGAGAGAAAAATAGTAGCATTCGAAGTTTAGAGAAAATTGAATACATCTAAATAGATAGGGGGCACATGCCTCCTATCTGTTTTACCATACGATATTTGTTTTCTTTGCTTCCGCAATGATGCCTTCTAGTTCTTCTACACTAGAAAACAAAACTCTATCATTGCCTCTGATAATGGCATAGCCCTCTACTTTTACTTTTTGTTTGAATAATTGCGAGACTGGTGCATTTAACGCATCTGCAATCTTTTGAATTGTGCTGAGGCTGGGGTTTCCTTTGAGTGCATGAGTCAGCGTCGGCGCAGAAATGCCGATAGCTTTAGCTAGTTCCGCCAAAGAGCGATAGCCATGAGTATTCCGATAGGATACATGCCTTTTTACATTGTATTCCAAAAGTTCTGAGGCTTCTATTCTTTTGGTTGCATTTCTTTTCTTAATCATAATCGAAATTTTTTTGCAAAGGTAATAAAAAATTATCAAATAATCAAATAAAAATGATAAAAAAATGCAAAATATTGCAATTTTTTTGATTAAAAATTTGTATATTTCGAAAAAAAGCTGTACCTTAGCTTCAAAATAAGTTAGAATATATCGTAATGATATTTAACAATAATTGCAATATGATAAAATTTAATTGATCAATAAGTAAGTATGAAGACTAGAATTTGTATCTATGCTCGGGTGAGCACACAAGGACAAGACTATCAACGTCAACTAACCGAGTTGCGAGACTATGCAGAACGTATGAACTATGAGGTTGTGCGAGAGTTTAGTGAGAAAATCAGCGGTGCTAAAACCATTGCAGAGCGTCAAGCCCTTACAGACTTGTTAGACTTCGCCGCTACTAATCACATAGATAAGGTACTTGTATATGAGTGCAGCCGAATTAGCCGCCGTGCTATTGATTTCCTTCAAGTGATAGAGCAATTAACTCAGATGAAAGTGAGTGTCTATATCCTACAAAATGGATTAGAGACTTTGATGGCTGATGGATCAGTAAATCCTATTGCGCAATTGGTACTTGGCATTATTGGGCAGTTTAATAGTATGGAGCGTAGTCTGATACGTAGCCGTATGGCAAGTGGTTACAAAGTATATCGTGCTAATGGCGGAAAGGTGGGACGAAAAGAAGGGTATAGAAAGAGTGAAGCAGATATGCGAGCACAATATAGTAAAGAGATGGCGCTATTACGCAAGGGTATCTCGCTTCGTAACATACAATCCATAACGGGAACGAGTGTTAACACGCTAAGAAAATTGCGTGAAATGTTATGAGTTTCTAATTATTTGAAAAAAAATTGTATATTTGCAATGAATTAAAAACAAAGATAAAGATGAGTTAGATGTAACATGCAAATATCATTGCTTGGTTGGTGGTTTCCACGGCGGCAGTAAAAGAAATCGAAAGCACATAAGGGTGTACCGATGAGCCTAAAAACCTAATAAGCGGCCCGATAGGGAAATACGAATACCGACATGCTAAATACAAACAAGTATGAAAAGGATTTATTAGAATTAGGAATAGAAAGTCAAGAAGATAGAAACGAAATCATTCAGTCTTTATACAATTTAGTATTATTAACAATAAAGAGTTTATCAAATGAAGAAAAGTAAAATCAAATTAAACCAAGGCAAATCATTTGAGGATTTACCGAACAAAGTGGCGTATGCTTGGACCCGTGTTAGTTCCGAAGGACAAAAAACACGTGGCTCATCACTCGCCTCTCAAGAAGAGGATATTAAGGCTTTTGCATCGCAGCATGGAATCACAATCAAAAAGTGGTACGGACAAGATGCCGAATCAGGCACAAAACGCGAGAGAAAACTATTTGACGCAATGATAGCAGATGCCCGAAAGGACAAGCAAGTCAACATAATCCTTTGTTTTGATTCCAAGCGATTTGGGCGAACAGGCGGCAAAACCATCAATCTAAAAGATGAATTGCAAGAGGAAGGTATATATGTTATATATACCTCGGAAGCCAATTACAATCGTAATGATGTAGGTGGTTATTACGCAGACTCAATAAGGGATATTCAAGGAAAGGTAGATGTCAATTATCGCAAAGCAATATGCGCTGAAGGAATTGTGCGCATGTTAAATAGAGGAGAGTGGTGTTTTCATGTGCCATTAGGTTACACGCGCGTCAGAAGGGAAGAACGAGGTAATGTTAAGCACCATGTTATAGTAATCAACGAAACTGGTGAGATGCTTCGAAATGCATGGGTTTGGCGCGCGCAAGGTGAACGCGTGATAGACATAGTGCATAAACTCAATAATCTTGGTGTACGGCTAAGTAATGACAAACCTATTGATGAGAAAAATCTAAGTCGAATATTACGTAATGTTTTCTATACCGGATGGATAGAGCATGAAATGATAGATACTGAAAATCATCGCGTAAGAGGTAATTATGAGGCATTGATAGATGAAACTACATTCAATCTTGCCAATGGTTTGTCTCATGCTGGTTATGTGCAGAAAGAGGAAACAACGCCGTTCCCTTTGAAACGACACATCTACTGCGATTGTTGCGGCGGTGCATTAACAGGTTATACACGCGAACGTAAAAAGCACACGCACTACTATTACAAGTGCAATACACACGGTTGCAAATGTAACTGCAATGCAAATGAAATGCACGCCTCATATCTTGACTTGTTAACCGATTATAAGGTGCGCGAGGAATTGTTACCAATCGTTAAGACGATGCTTAAAGATGAGATTGCCAACTATCTTGGCGATAATAAACAAACGTTAAAGACGATATATAGTCGAATAACCGAGAAGCATAACAAATTACAAGATGTAGAATATCGCTATGCAATTGGCGAGATACCCAAGTCTGCTTATGATATAGCCAAAGAGCGTTTACAGGTAGAGATATATGAATTAGGGAATCAAAGAGACGAACTTGAAAATCAATTATCGAACACTTTCCCATCTATTGATGAAATGATGCTAATGTGCTGTAAATTAGGCGATTTGTGGCAAAAAGCAAGCTTCAAGGAGAGACAAAAACTGCAAAATTTAGCCTTTCCCAATGGTGTAAGATATAGCCGCCTTTTAGGCAATTATCGAACACCTGAGGCTAATAAGGTGCTAACGCTAATACGCGAAATATCAGATAGTTGCGAGGATGAGAAATCAAAAAGCGACTCAGATTGTCCATCTGAATCGCCTTTTGTCGAGAAGACGTGACTCGAACACGCGACCCCTACGTCCCGAACGTAGTGCGCTACCAACTGCGCCACTTCTCG
>CACYGT010000017.1 GCA_902774075.1 uncultured Bacteroidales bacterium | reverse complement strand
TTCTCCGTAGACCTCAGCGCTTACGTAGGACAGCGTATCTATGTCGCTTTCCACCAGGCTAACGAGTGCGACGGTATCTACCTCGATGACGTCAAGGGCGTGTCTATCGCCGGTAACGCTACCTGCGACAAACCGACGGATATCACCGTTTCTAACCTTACCAGCGAGTCCGCTACAATCTCGTGGCAGGGCGATGCGGCACAGTTCCAGTACACCTGCGTCCTCGGCGGCGAAGCACCGGACTGGGCTGAGGCTGTCAAGACCGATAAAAAATCCGTCACCTTCACGGGCCTCTACGAGAGTACCGCCTATGACTTCTACGTACGTTCGTACTGCTCCGAGAGCGAGCAGAGTCTGGCGCCGAAGACGGCCTTCAAAACCCCGTGCGAACTGCAGTCTATCCCCTGGATCGAGACCTTCAGCCGCGATGTGACGGGTGACGTACAACCCGACTGCTGGACCGTCGCTTCCGAGATACCGCAAGTGTGGGTGGTAGCTGACAAGACCTATGACAGCGAAGGTAACGCACAGGTCATCTACGGACAGTCACATCTGGGCGTATCCGGCGGCGGACCCAACACCGCGCAGGTCTTTGCACTCCCCGTCTTTGACGCACCGATCAACACCCTTGAGATAGCGTTTAACTACCATACCAACGTCGTTAGCGCCAACTACGGTGTGCTGGAGATCGGTTATATGACCAACGCCTCCGACCCTGCTACCTTCGTCTCCCTCGAGACCCTGCCGCAGACCGTCGAGGACGTCCGTAAGACCGTCGTTCTCAGCGCAGTACCGGCGAACGTGCAGTTCATCGCTTTCCGTTTTGCAGGCGGCACGTCTGAACTCGGAGCCCTCACGATGGATAACTTCGTAGTGGCTGAGATAGGTAAGTCCGGCGAGATTGACCCCACCGGCGAAGACCTGCCGGATGCGGATATCTACCGCCTCAGTTACTGCGAGGCCAGCTTCACCTGGTACGGCTATAACACCGAGGCCTTCGCGATCGGTCTCTTTGACGTAGAGGAACAAGCACTCGTAGCCGGTATCGTAGTTACTACAGGCGAGTGCGACCGCTTTGCGTATACCGACAAACAGCTCGGCCTCTTCAACGGCTTCTCCGAGGACGATGACTACGAGAACCACTTCTACTGCTCGACCCGCTGGATACTCAATGCCGACGAGGAAGGCGGCGGAATGGCTAAGGGTGCCGCGTGGGATAAATGCGTAACGAACGTCGCTACCGCTACTGCGCCGATCCTTGGTCTCAAGCCCGGTAAGTACCAAGTGCAGATCTATCCGTATAGCACCGCGAGCGGACAAGGAGAACTGATCTCGAATATTCCTTTCGAACTCGTAGACCGCACCGTGACGAATCTGGAGGTAAGTGTAGCGGAGGACCATAAGACCGCGACCTTCACCTGGGAGACCCCTGCGCTGTCTACCGGCGAGCGCCTCTACGTGTCCGTACGTGCGGGCGAGAACATCGCGTTCGATAACTTCGACGACACCAAAAACAAAGCCGTCAGCCCGCTGACCGTAGAGGTCATTGAGGGCAAGTCCTATACCGCTATCTTCCAGCTCATCGATAAGAACAACACCCCGCTGGGTTCGGAGGTAACACGCGAGTTCACGGTGGGCGCCAACCCCTACACACCGACCAACGTGCATGCAGAAGTCTTCAGCGGCGATAACGTCACTTTCTCCTGGGAGGCAGCCACTACGGCCGATGCCTACGAGATCGTGCTGCTGGCAGACGGCGAGTACTACACTTCGCTTACCGTACACGGCACCGAGAAGACGACCACGATGCCTAAGGACGCTACCTGGTCCTGGACCGTACAGGCCTTCACCAAGGGCGAGAACGGTAACTATTACGAGGCTTCGCTGCCGGTAGCCGGAAATGACTTTGTGTCCAAAGGGGCAGATATCCCCGAGGATGCCATCGTGCTCGACGTAGCGGAGATGGATGCGTTCTATATCGAGCCGACCAACCACTATTATCAGGAAGGCCTCAACTCCTGGATCGTGCAGTTTGCTACGGGTGAAGAAAGCTATCCGCTCATGTGGTTCCTGGTGTATACGGAGAAAGAGTTCGCGCTGTCGGGCGTTTATAACCTCGCACGTCAGAACCTCGACCTCGAGTCCACGATGATCATTCCGCAGGCCGGTAACCCGCAGGCCGCATGGCTGGCTACCGATGCTGAACTGCGCCTGACTTTCGACGGCTTCGATGAGGAACTGATGGAGCAGGGCTTCCGCTATGCGTACTACACCGGCTCCTTCCGCCTTGTCAACGACGGCAAGACCTATATCGCTAAGTTCATGGAAGTTAAGTGTAACTCGTTCGGCTATACCAACTACGAGACCGGTAACCCGCTCACGCACGTAGGTATGTGGGACGAAGACCCCGACGCGCCCCATCAGGGATGGGAGGATATCACTGCAGACCAATCGCCAATGGCAAATAAGGTGATCCTCGATGGTCAGCTCCTCATCCTCCGCGACGGCAAGCTATACAACGCACAGGGTGCTAGAGTCCGCTAATTTAGTAAGATAGCAGTTATCTTGCAAACTGCAAATAGCAAAATGTCAGCAATCTTTACGGGTTGCTGATATTTTGTAAACTCGATTGCTCAGTTTGTAGAAATTTAACACTTTTTTGCCAAAATATTTGCACAGTTCCGGAAAAGGCAGTACTTTTGCACCGTTTTTCGATGACGTCTGCTCTCAAGGTAAGTCGAAACGACCGGATGCCCACGCATTGACGCGAACGAGAAACAAGGTATTAGTCTAACATTTATTGAAAGGGAACTAACTATGAAGAAGTACATGTTAAAGGTTAGTTATCTGCTTACAATCTGTTTTGTAATTGCAGGATTCACTTTCGCGGACGCCGCAAAAAGCAATGAAAATCTTACTGTTCGCTTCCGCGAAAACACACTGGTAGTCGCATCTACCCGCATGGAGGAAGCCAGAATCTATACGATGCAAGGTAAACTCCTTCAGAAGGAACAAGGTAATTTCGCTGAGTTTGAGCTCGACCGCGGTACCTACCGCCTCTACGCTAAAGTCAACGGCGACACAGTAACAAGACGCATTGAGTTGCGGTAAGAGAAAAAATTTAAGGTAAAAAGATTGGTTAATGAAAAGAGAGTCATCACGACTCTCTTTTTTTTATCGGTAACCCATAACCGGTAACCCATAACCGGTAACCCGTAACCTAATCAAACAACGTAGGCTGATCGTTATCAATCTTCTTGAGGATAGCCCGCATGAGGGTCTCGCGAACGAGACGGCTACGGTTCTTGATCTTGTACCGCTCGCAGAATCGGTCCAGCGCGCGCTGCTCACTGTCATTGAGCAAGATACTTATCCTATTTTCTCGCGGGGCTTTTTTCATTAAAAATACAATGCGAACTTACCGCCAAAATTAACGAGACTGCGGCCGACTTTATTGGTGAACTCCTGCTCGTCAATCGTCACGGTCGTATTGACCCGCGCCTGTTGGAACTGTGTGTAGAAGACGAGCGCGATGGCCGTCTTGGGGTTGAGTTGGCAGCGATAACCGAAGTCAGCTCCGGCGTAGAGACCGCCCAGATAGTCTTTGCTCAGTGCCACGCCGTAACCGACCGCCACGCCGAACATCGGGGCATGCTTCTCTTCCGTCAGCGGCATACGTACAGCAGCCTGGATAGGCAGGAAATTATACTTGTCTGCGCCTAAGAACACGCCGTGATAACCCACACCGCCGCCGACGAACACATGGCGGTTCTTGATATGATGGCTGCCCACCAGCAGGTCGACACTCGCAGCACCGCCGAAGTTCTCGCCCGGCATACACGCGCTACCGCCCGCCAACTCCAGCAGGATAGACGCTTTCTTCTGCACCTGGATCTCCGGTTCCGCCTCGGCTACAGAATCTGACTGCTGAACACTGACTTCTGACGTCTCTATAGAGGCCACATCCGCACGCATGTACTGAAAACGCTGTCCCTCGGCATTGCGCACGATGACCACTTCTTCGTTCTGGAACACGATCGTACCCTGCACGCGCGTGCCCGTACGCAATACTACGGTTTCCGCGTGCGCACATACACACACGAGCGCCAAAAAGACTGTTAAAAAGGCTATCTTTCTCATATCGGCTACAAAAGTACTACTTTTTTTTGATATACACAAGATTTTGGTCAAAAAACGAACTCAAAATCAATCTGACTGCGATTTACGTCCACTCGGATCACTTGTACGCGCACCGGATCGCCCAGCACAAAGTCTTCGGGGTGCTCAATCAGCTCCATGCGCACGAGGCCCTCGCAACGGCTCTCGTCCAGCTGGACAAAGAACCCGAAATCCTGCATGCCTGTGATATGGCCGTCAAAGACCTGGCCGAGCTTGTCCTCCATCCACATGGTCTGATAGAGCCGTATCGAGTCGCGCTCCGCCTGCGCCGCTTCCTGCTCACACGCCGAGCAGTGCTCACATTTTTCCTCCAGTTCTTCGCGGGTCAGCGAGATCGGTTTGCCGGTCAAGATGTACTTCTCCACTAGCCGATGCACCATTAGATCGGGGTAACGACGGATAGGGGAGGTGAAGTGGGTATAGTGCGTAAAAGCAAGGCCGTAGTGGCCGATGTTATAGGTCGAATAGACTGCTTTCGCCTGCGCCCTAATCGTCAGCATATCAAGCGTTTGCTGCAACCATTCGCCATTGCCTCTGCGTCCGTTCTGGCGCTTGAATTTCTTCACTTCTTCGAGCTTCTCCTGGTCCGGCAGATCGTGTACGCGATAGACAAACGGCCGTCCGGAGCCTACCGCCGTTGCTACGGTGCGGTTAGCCAGCAGCATGAACTCTTCGATCAGGTGATGCGCCTCGTTCGGTTCCTCAAAATAGATCTGAGTCGGATGCCCCTTGCTGTCCAGTCTGAAGCGTGTCTCTTTCTGCTCAATCGTCAGCGCCCCTTTCGCGATCCGCTCCGCCCGGAGTTTGGCGGCGAGAGAATTAAGAGTACAGAGTACAGAAGACAGATTACAGACCTGATTACCTTTGATTATATCTTGCGCTTCGTCATAGTTGAGGCGTGCGTCGGAGCGGATGACGGTGCGGCAGATCTTGTATTTGAGTACGCGGGCCTCGGTGTCCATCGTGAAGACGACGGACATACAGAGTTTGTCTTCGCCCGGTCGAAGGGAGCACTTGTCGTTGCACAGCTCTTCGGGCAGCATGGGCAGCACGCGGTCGACGAGATAGACGGACGTGCCGCGCTGGTATGCTTCGTCATCGATCTTGGTACCCGGCCGCACATAGAACGACACATCGGCGATATGCACACCGATTTGATACGTCTCCGGTAACCCTTCATCGGTAACCGGCAACCGCTCAAAAGATATCGCATCATCGAAGTCCTTGGCGTCGGCAGGGTCTATGGTAAAGGTAAACGCCTCGCGCATGTCGCGTCTGCGAATTATCTCGTTCTGTATGTCGTTGGCAACAAACATGGATTGCTAATTATAGTACACAAAATCATAAAATCGGATGCAAAATTACAAAAAATCTTGCACATGTGCAAAAAAAGTTGTAACTTTGCACGCTTTTTTAAGCGAAAAAGCGACAAAGATACGTATAACAAGCAAAAATAATTAAAAAAACATATACCTATGAAAGTAAAAGTAAGTAATGTCAATCAACCCTCTTGGAAAGAGTGTAACATCCATGCTACCCTGCCGAAAGAGCTGAGCAAACTACAAGAAATCGCCTACAACCTCTGGTGGAGCTGGAACGGGGACGCTAAAGACCTCTTCCGCTACATCGACCTCGATGCATGGCATCGCGCCGGTTCGAACCCCATCGTCCTGCTTAACACCATCAGCTATGACCGCATGTTGGAGTTGACCAAGGACGGTAAGTTCATGGCACGTCTTAACGCTGTATATGCTGAGTTCCGCGCCTACATGGACGAGCCGAAGGACGCCAAAAAACCGTCCATCGCCTATTTCTCGATGGAGTACGGTCTGACGCACATCCTCAAGATCTACTCGGGTGGTCTGGGTATCCTTGCCGGCGACTATATCAAAGAGGCTTCTGACTGCAACGTCGATATGACCGCCATCGGTTTCCTCTATCGCTACGGTTACTTCACCCAGACCCTGAGTCCGGAGGGCCAGCAGATAGCTAACTACGAGGCGCAGAACTTCTCTAACCTGCCTATCACGCAGGTGACGGAGAAGGATGGCTCGCATATGGTTATCGACGTGCCGTATCCTGACCGCACCGTGCATGCGTACCTCTGGCGCGTAGCTGTAGGCCGCATGAACCTCTACCTGCTCGATACCGACAACGAGCTCAACAGCGAGTGGGATCGTTCGATCACCCACCAGCTCTATGGCGGTGATAACGAGAACCGTCTCAAGCAGGAGATCCTGCTGGGTATCGGCGGTATGCTCGCCCTCAAGAAACTGGGTATCAAGAAGGATGTCTATCACTGCAACGAGGGTCACGCTGCCCTCATGGGTCTCCAGCGTCTGGTGGACCTTGTAGCCGAAGGTCTGACCTACGAAGAGGCCAAGGAAGTGGTTCGCGCAAGCGGCCTGTACACCTGCCATACGCCGGTGCCTGCAGGACACGACTATTTCGAGGAGGATATCTTCTATAAGTACATGAACACCTACGCCGGCAAGCTCGGTATCGAGTGGAATGACCTCATCGGTATGGGTCGTACCAACCCCGAGGACCACAACGAGAAGTTCTCCATGTCCGTCTTCGCACTCAACACCTGCCAGGAGGCCAACGGTGTGAGCTGGCTGCACGGCGAGGTATCGAAGAAGATGTTCGCCCCCGTATGGCCGGGTTACTTCCCTGAGGAGCTGCATGTGAGCTATGTCACCAACGGTGTCCATATGCCTACCTGGGCGGCTTCCGAGTGGAAGGAGATCTATAAGAAAAACCTCCCCATGCAGTGGATTAACGACCAGTCGAACATGGATATGTGGAAGCCGTTCGCGGAGATTCCCGATGAGGTCATCTGGAACACCCGTATGAGCTTGAAGCGTAAGATGATGGATTATATCAAGGCGCAGTTCCGTGAGGACTGGATGAAGAACCAGGGTGAGCCGGGTCTCGTGATCCAGGCGCTGTCGAACATGAACCCTGATAACCTCGTCATCGGTTTCGGTCGTCGTTTCGCGACGTACAAACGTGCGCACCTGCTCTTCACCGACCTCGATCGTCTGGATAAGATCGTGAACAACCCCAACTACCCGGTACAGTTCCTCTTCACCGGTAAGGCACACCCTGCTGACGGCGGTGGTCAGGGCCTGATCAAGCGTATCATCGAGATCAGCCGTATGCCGCAGTTCCTCGGTAAGATCATCTTCCTCGAGAACTACGATATGCGCCTGGCTAAGCGCCTCATCTCCGGTGTCGATATCTGGCTCAACACGCCGACACGTCCGCTGGAGGCTTCCGGTACGTCGGGTGAGAAAGCCCAGATGAACGGTGTGCTTAACTTCTCCGTCAAAGACGGTTGGTGGTACGAGGGTTATGTAGAGAAAGCCGGTTGGTACCTGACAGAGAAACGTACCTACGAGAATCAGGCTCACCAGGACCAGCTCGATGCCGCTACTATCTACTCGCTGCTTGAGCGCGAGATCATCCCGCTCTATTACGCGAAGAACAGCAAGGGCTACAGCCCCGAGTGGATCCAGTATATCAAGAACTCGGTAACGAAGATCACCCCGCGATTCACGATGAAGCGTATGATCGATGATTATTTCGATCGTTTCTATAACAAGCTCGCTAAGCGTCATGCGCTCCTCGAGGCAGACAACTACAAGACCGCTAAGGAGATTGCAGCTTGGAAAGAGAATATCGCTGCGCATTGGGACGAGATAGAGGTAGTCAGCAAGACCAACGTCGATCTGACCAACCTCAACGTAGGTGATAAGTTCAAAGTAGAAGTGGAACTCGACACCAAGTCCCTCAACGACAAAGGTATCGGCGTAGAGCTCGTAGCGATCCGCACCTCGACCCACAACAACGACAAGCTCTACGAAGTAGAGCCGCTCCAGCTCGTCAAGTCCGAGGGCAGCCACCTCTTCTTCGAGAAGGTCTACCAGCTTGACTATGCCGGCGGTATGAAGTTCGGCCTGCGTATGTATCCGCAGAACGACCTCCTGCCCCACCGCATGGACTTCTGCTACGTCCGCTGGATATAAAAAAATATGGAACGAATGAATCAACTTATTAATAATACCGGAGGTACATCCTCCGGTATTATTTTAGACCCTCCGTACAGCAATATGACTCCCTCAGAACAATACTACGAAAATAATATGATGAGTTCATGGCCTACAGTAAGTTGTGGTCCAAATAACGTAAATATAAACCCAAGCGAGAATGGTTGGTCCGAAAGGCCCGATACGGGAGGAACTGATCTTACCAAAGAGGTTCCCATAGGAGATCCGGATATATTTGTCATACTGCTTCTGTTTATATTGTCTATGTTACATATCCGTATGCATAATAACACACTTAAGTTCTGTGTCCTTTTTGCTTTTTCTCTCTCTACTTGTTTCGTTACAGCTAACATCACAGCCTTTCTGTTGGAACCGGCAGAAGTTAGAGCAGGTCAGGAACTTATTATTCAGCCAACGATTGCTTCTGTTCCTGAGGGGAGCGTGCAAGTTTGTTGGGGGCTATACAATGATGCGGCTTGCAGTCATGAAGTAACAGACTTTGATTTCGACCAAATTGCGCTTCATGGGCCGAACGCCGTGACATGTACAATGCCATTAACGGAAGGAACGTATTATATAAAGAGTTCGCTACAAACGGGGGTGATATGTTCTGGCGTGCTGGATAGTTACTATGTGACACCGATAGAAGTGTATCCTGCGGATGCAGACATAGTTTTGACGAGGGAGGCACAAGGAAGTGCCAGTAGGATAGACATTACCGAAGAAAGCAGCAAGAAGGCGTACGGAGCACTGAGATTTAGTAAAACGAGGTTGAACAATGCTGAGTTGAGCCCGTATGAGAGGTATAACTATTTCGTCAGTTTTCCGTTCGATGTGAAAGTAGAGCACATATATGGTATAGGCGAGGTAGGAACACATTGGTTGCTGTATTATTATGATGGTAAGGGGCGTGCGGAGGAAGGGTTCTTTGCCGAACGAACGGATAACTGGGTGATGATAGATGACACGGACTCTGTTTTGCACGCCGGTCAAGGCTATCTACTACAGTTGAACTCCATACAAATGGCAGCAGAAAATGACGAGGTTTGGGTCAACGGCGCAGATGTGGCCACCTTGTACTTTCCGGCCCTCTCACGCTATAGTGAAGTTGTAACTGCAAACGAAACAATACCGGCGCTTGGCGAAGAGTACAGATGCACTATCGATTTATCGGCCAGCCTGGGAAGCGAAGGTGATCGGCGAACAAAGGACAGTTATTGGCGCTGTATTGGTGTACCGAGTTTTGAAACTCCTTCTGGAGTTAGTGGCCTAACCTATTTGTACAGATGGAACACAGGCGATAACTCCCTAAGTGTGATATCAAGTAGCGATTTTGATTTCCTACCCACCCATGCGTATCTGGTGCAAAATGGTGATGAGTTTGTATGGTCTAATGTCAAAAAGCCTCTGATACCCGCAAGACAAAAAGAGCAAGAGGTTTATGAATGGAGAGTAGTGTTAGCCAAAGACGATGCACATTGCGATCATACTTATATACATATGTCCGAAGGAGCGACAGAAACATTTGACTTTGGACTTGATTTAAGTAAAGAGCTCAATACCGGCAAGGCAAATATTTATAGTTTGGTGGGATATGAACGCCTGGCTGGCAATTGCCTGCCTCTAAGCGAGCAAATGACGGTTGTTCCATTAGGTGTCTTGATAGATGAATCGGGAGAATACACGTTTGAAATAAAGGAGTCAGATATACAAGGAACATTGTTACTAAAAGATCAGATAACGGGTATTCGTACCAATCTAATAGAAGCCAGTTATAGCGTTTATCTGGAAAAGGGAACGTATGACGATCGTTTTTCAATGGAGATATCGACGTTAGCAAACGCCGCAACAGGAATAGAGGATACCGAAGAAAGAAATATACAGCAAAGCGTCCGAAAAGTACTTATAGACGGACAGATGTACATTGAGAAAGGCGGCAAGCGCTATCTTTTAACTGGTTTGTCTGTCAAAAACAAGGCAAAATGAGGTAAAAAGAAGATTAGATTTGCGTATGTCATTTTTTTGTTGTACCTTTGCAGCCGCAAAGGTTAGGCGTACAGTGTAAGGTGTACGGTGTAAGGTGTAGAATTATGTTGATCAATATATTAAAATCGAAGATTCATCGGGTGCAGGTGACGGAGGCGAACTTAGAGTATATCGGTTCGATCACGATCGATGAGGCACTGATGGAAGCGGCGAACATATACGCCGGTGAACGGGTGCAGGTGGTGGATAACAACAACGGCGCACGGCTGCAGGTGGTGGATAACAACAACGGCGCACGGCTGGAGACATACGTGATAGCGGGTAAGCGCGGCTCAGGGTGCATATGCATCAACGGCGCGGCGGCGCATCTCGTTCATGTCGGCGATACCGTCATTATCATGAGCTACGCGCTTCTTACCCCCGAAGAAGCAAGATCTTTCAAACCCAGTATTGTTTTTCCAGGGGCGGGAAACACGTTAAACCGTTAAACCGTTAAACTGTTAAATTGTTAGTTGAAATTTTTCGAATTACATAGTGAGCCGAAGGGTGTTGGACCGAGGGCGGGAGTGATACATACCGACCACGGGGATATCCTGACGCCGATATTCATGCCGGTAGGAACGGTAGGGACGGTGAAGGGTGTGCAGCGGAAGGAGCTGGAAGAGGACATCAAGGCGCAGATCATACTCGGTAACACCTACCATCTGTTTCTGCGTCCCGGCACAGAGATACTGCATAGCGCAGGAGGTCTCCACCGCTTCGAGGGCTGGGACCGGCCGATATTGACGGACAGCGGCGGATTTCAGGTGTTTAGTCTGACGGACATCCGTAAGATGAGCGAGGAGGGCGTACGCTTCAGCAGTCATATCGACGGTCGCAAGCTGCTGTTCACGCCGGAGGGTGTGATGGACATCGAGCGGGAGATAGGTGCGGACATCATGATGGCGTTCGACGAGTGCTGCCCCGGCACGGCGGATAGGAAATACGCCAAAGACAGTATGGACCGTACGCACCGGTGGCTGGACCGCTGCATCGCGCGGTTCGACGGGACCGACGACCTGTACGGATATACCCAGCACCTGTTCCCGATCGTACAGGGCTGTACGTACACGGACCTGAGACAGGAGGCGTGCAAGCGGTTGCGCGACCTGGACCGCGACGGCTACGCGATAGGCGGACTGGCGGTAGGCGAACCGACGGAGGTGATGTACGAGATGATAGAGGTGTGCAACGACATATTGCCGACAGACAAGCCGCGCTACCTGATGGGTGTCGGTACACCATGGAACATATTAGAGGCGATAGAGCGGGGCGTGGATATGTTCGACTGCGTGATGCCGACGCGCAACGGCCGCAACGGTATGATCTTCACCTGGAACGGCGTGATGAACCTGCGCAACAAGAAATGGGAGGACGACTTCACGGAGCTGGATCCGGCGGGCACGAGTTACGTCGATCACGCGTACACGCGCGCGTACGTTCGTCATTTAATACACGCGCAAGAGATGTTGGGACTGGAAGTGCTGTCGATACATAACTTGGCGTTCTATCTCGAACTCGTCACCCAAGCCAGAAAACATATTCTCGACGGAGACTACTCTGCATGGAAGGCAAGCGTGATGCCGGATTTGATGAAGAGGTTATAGGTTACGGGTTACGGGTTACGGGTTACGGGTTATAGGTTACGGGTTACGGGTTACGGTGTAAGGTGTACAGTGTATAGTGAAAATACTCGATTGGTACATAATACGGAAGTTTTTGGGCACGTTTTTCTTTTCGATCGTGCTCATTCTGTCTATAGCCATCGTGTTTGACCTGACGGAGAAGATCGACGATTTCTTCGAGAACCAGGTTCCGCTGCAGGAGATCATTCTGGACTACTACCTGCCATTTATCCCGTACTACATGAACATGTTCAGTTGTCTGTTCATCTTCATCTCGGTGATATTCTTCACGAGCAAGATGGCGGGTAACTCGGAGCTTATCGCGATGCACGCGACGGGTATGAGTTATCACCGTCTGATGCGGCCGTATATGATCTCGGCGGCGGTGCTGTTTGTGTTAGCCTTAGTGTTAGGCAGTTTTGTGATACCGAAGAGTTCGGAGCGGATGTTTCATTTTCGGGACAAGTACGTGGACCATTTCACGACGGAGAACGCGCGTAATATCCAGATGGAGGTCGAGCCGGGGACGGTGCTGTATATCGAGTCGTTTCAGCGTCGGTCGGGTATCGGTTACCGTTGCTCGATAGAGAACTTCGAGGGTAAGACCTTAGTGATGCGTACGACGGCGGACCGTATCTACTACGATTCGCTGGCGCTCTGGCACCTGGATAACTACACTCGGCGGCGGTTCGAGGACATGAAAGAGACGCTGGAGCGGGGTAGGCGTTTGGACGTCACCCTGCCGATCGTGCCGGACGAGCTGTTCATCACGGCGCAGCAGGCGAACTACATGACCACTCCGGAGCTCAGGTACTACATGAAGCGTCAGCGGGAGCGCGGGAGCGGTAACGTGCAGGCGTTTGAGGTGGAGTACCACAAGCGGTGGGCGCTGCCGGTGGGGGCGTTCATCATGACGCTGCTGGGTGTGACGATGTCGAGTAGGAAGGTGCGGGGCGGCATGGGTAAGAACCTCGGTATCGGAACAGGGCTGACGGCGGCGTATATCCTGTTCTCGACGGTGAGCACGACGTTCAGCGTCAATAACGTGATGAGTCCGTTTATGGCAGCATGGTTACCAAACATCGTCTTTCTCGCGATATCCATTCCGCTGTATTTTAAAGCTTCGCGGTAGTGCTCAGATTACCGGTATACCGTGATCCCGGGATACCGAATTACCGGAATTCCAGATCAAACAAAAAACCTCCCCAACGGGAGGCTTTTTCATTACCCAAGGTAAGTCTTCAAGATGTGGGATCGTTGTCCGCTCTCGAGTTTGTGGATCGCTTTCTCTTTGATCTGTCGCACTCGCTCTCGGGTGAGGTGGAGTTCGTCTCCTATCTCCTCGAGTGTTTTCTCGGGTGTGCCGATACCAAAGAACTTACGCAGTATGTCCGCTTCGCGTGGGGTGAGTGTAGCCAATGCGCGACTGATCTCGGTAGAGAGGGACTCGTTGATAAGTCCGCGGTCGGCGTTGGGTGAGTCTTCATTGATCATGACATCAATGAGGCTGTTGTCTTCACCTTCAACGAAAGGCGCATCGACACTGACGTGTCGGCCTGACATCTTAAGCGTTTCAGCAATCTTGTCCACGGGGATGTCCAACATCTCGGCGAGTTCTTCGGCGCTCGGTTTGCGCTCGTGCTCTTGCTCGAAGCGCTGGAAAGCCTTGTTGATCTTGTTCATCGAGCCGACTTGGTTAAGTGGCAGACGAACGATACGGCTTTGTTCAGCGAGTGCCTGTAGGATAGACTGCCGGATCCACCATACGGCATAGGAGATGAACTTGAATCCGCGTGTCTCATCGAATTTCTCTGCGGCTTTGATAAGACCGAGGTTGCCTTCGTTGATTAGATCGGGCAGGCTGAGACCTTGGTTCTGATACTGTTTAGCCACAGACACTACAAAGCGTAGATTACTCCGGACAAGTTCTTCCAATGCAGCACGGTCACCGTTTCGGATGCGACCGGCCAGTTCTACCTCACGATCGACCGAGATCAGGTCCTCTCGACCGATCTCCTGGAGATACTTGTCAAGGCTTGCTGACTCACGATTGGTGATTGATTTAGTAATTTTTAATTGACGCATATATAACGTTTAGCGTTTAGCGTTTAGTGTTTAGTGATGTGATCCGGTCGGGATTCGAACCCGAGACCCACAGCTTAGAAGGCTGTTGCTCTATCCAACTGAGCTACCGGACCCAGCTTGCACTAAGACTCGCGTGACTGCGTGCGCTGCACTTGTGGGACGCTACGTCTTGTGCTACGCTTTACCCCAAAAATTAAAATTTTTCGGGGACCCCATTCCGTATTGGGCACACAAAAACCGTGCCTAATACGGCAAAATAGGGCGCAAAATTACTACAAATATTTGGAATATGCAAATAAAATCGTAATTTTGTGGCTTTTTGTGCGCTTTTTTTTACAAAAGTGCCTCAAAGATCTGCGCCAGGTCTTGTTTGCGGCAAGCGCCTACGTGACGATTGACGAGTTCTCCGTTCTGGAAGAAGAGCATGGTCGGGATGTTCATGATTCCGTACTGCTCGCAGGTGTCGGGGTTGTCGTCGACGTTGAGTTTGCCTACGATGACACGTCCTTCGTACTCGTTGGAGAGTTCCTCGAGGATCGGGAGCATCATCTTACACGGTCCGCACCAAGCGGCCCAGAAATCTACCACTACGGGTTTGTTTGACGCGAGTACATCCTTGATGTTCGCATCGGTAATTTCTACTGTCATAGTTTATATGGATTTGATTGTTATTTTCTTTTGGTTGGGTCTTCTGAGGAGGATGTCCGTGAGCGGGTCCTCGAGGTAGGTCTGTACGGCGCGTTTGACCGGTCGGGCACCGTTCTTGGTGTCGAAACTCTTGTCGACGAGCTGGCCGATGACCTCGGGTGCGATGACGAGTTGGTGTCCCTGCGCTTTCATGCGCTGGCGGAGGTTCTCAACCTCGACACGTACGATGGCCTCGATGGACTCTTTGGAGAGCGGATCGAAGGTGATGACGTTGTCGATACGGTTGACGAACTCGGGCGGGAACTGCTTCTGCAGCGCCTTGATGAGGAGCTGGTGGGTGCGGTGGGTATCCATCTCGTCGTTGGCAAAACCGATACCGGTGCCGAACTCCTGCAGTTGGCGTGTGCCGACGTTACTGGTAAGCACGATGATGGTGTTGCGGAAATCGACGCTGTGTCCCTGACGGTCGGTGAGTCGTCCTTCGTCCAGGACCTGGAGGAGGATGTTAAAGATGTCGGGGTGCGCTTTCTCTATCTCGTCAAAGAGTATGATGGAGTAGGGTTTGCGGCGCACGGCCTCGGTGAGCTTACCGCCGTCTTCGTGGGCGACGTATCCCGGAGGCGCTCCGACGAGGAGCGAGACCGTATGTTTCTCCATGTACTCGGACATGTCGAAGCGTATCATCGCGTCCTTGGAGCCGAACATCTCTTCGGCGAGGCACTGGGTGAGGTAGGTCTTACCGACGCCGGTCTGGCCGAGGAAGAAGAAGGTACCGATAGGCCTTTTGGGGTCGCGGAGTCCGAGTCGGCTGCGCTGGATAGCGCGTACGACGGTCTCGACAGCCAGGTCCTGTCCGATGATCTTATGCTTAAGCGTGTCCGCCATGGTGCGGAGTCGTTCGTTCTCGGCGGTCGCTACACGTTGTACAGGCACGCCGGACATCATGCTGACGACACCTGCCACCTCTTCGACAGTGACCGTGTAAGGGGTGTCGGAGTCTGCGTTCTCTTGGCGCCGCGCATGTGCCCGTGCGCCTACTTCGTCAAGGACGTCGATAGCTTTGTCGGGGAAGGAGCGGTCGTTGAGGTAGCGCTCGGAGAGGCTGACGCAAGCGCGCAGGACGTCTTCGGTGTAGAGGACGTGGTGGTAGGAAGCGTAGTGGTCGGCGAGTTGGCGGAGTATGTCGATGGTCTCGTCGGAGGTCGTCGGCCGTACCGGCACTTTCTGGAAGCGTCGCTCGAGGGCTCCGTCTTTCTCGATGGTCTTGGCGTACTCGGCGGTGGTGGTAGCCCCGATGCACTGTACCTCTCCGCGCGCGAGGGCGGGCTTGAGGATGTTGGCTGCATCGAGCGAGCCGGATGCGTTACCGGCACCGATGAGGGTGTGTATCTCGTCCACAAAGAGGATGATGTTCTTGTTCTCCTGCAGCTCGGTGATGACCTGTTTCATACGCTCCTCGAACTGTCCGCGGTAGGTAGTGCCGGCGACCATCGAGGCGATGTCGAGGGTGACGATCCGTTTGCCTTTGAGTGCCCCGGACTCGTCGGATTGGATACGGAGTGCGAGTCCTTCGACGATGGCGGACTTACCCACACCGGGTTCGCCGATGAGGATGGGGTTGTTCTTCTTGCGGCGGGAGAGTATCTGGATGACGCGCTCTATCTCCACCTCGCGTCCTACGACAGGGTCGAGTTGTCCCTGCTCGGCCTGACGGGTGAGGTCATGACCGTACTTATCGAGTGCGCGGGTCTTGCCGTTCTTGCCTTTGGGGTTGTTGGCGGGTTGCCAGTCCTCGTCGCTGACATCACCCATCTGCTCGTTGCCGTCCATCGGCAGCTCGGTCGAGTAATGCGGCTGGCCGTAGAGGTCGACGAGTTTGTTGAAGGTCAGTCCCCACTCGTGCTCCAGGTAGGCGGCGGCGGGGTTGATCTGTTCGCGCACGATAGCCATGAGGAGGTGGGTGGTGCCGACGGCCTCGGCTCTGTACTCGCGGCTGATAGCGGCCGCGATGCGCAGGATCCGCTCGACCTGCGGGCTCTGCTCCACGGGGTTCTCGAGTTCTTCGGACCCGCGTACGGCATCCTCGAGGGGCTCTTTGGCTTCCTCGGGCTTGAACTGCGCACGCAAGAGCAGGTCGTAGGCGGAGCACTCGATGAGACGGAAGATAGCGAGCAGCATGTGCTCGGGCTGGATCTCTCTACTCTGCAGACGTTCCGCTTCGTCCTGCGCGTATATCAAAATCTTGTTTAAGTTCGGTGTGATGATCATTCTAAACATCTAATTACTCAAAGTCTCTACTAGTTATAAAAATGCCAAGCTAAGCCCGCACGGAAGACATCGCGATTGGTCGGATAATTGGGCATAGTGAGGTAGTTAATGTTATGCTTCATGAAGAGGTGGTTGATATGCTGGTAGTGCGCAAAGAAGCGCAGGTGTATGGAGCGCACGTAGAAGCTGGCGTAGACGCTCATCCAGGGGTAGTTACCTATCTCGGTGTCCTGCTGTGTGCCGAACATGCCGGTCGCGGGGCAGAGGACGGGTGCGTGATAACGCGTGAAATAGCGCAGGTCGACGCCTATCTGTGCGTCGAGGGCCTTGAACCAGGTGCCGTGGTAGTAGAGGCGGTGCTGGAGGATGGCGAGAGGCACGGGCATGACAGAGTCGTTGGTGCTGTGCTGGATGACGACGCGGTTCTCGAGGTTGATCCACGGGGTGGTGAGGTCGAGGCCGATGTCGCCGGTGATGATCTGTACGTTACCGTTGAACTGACGGGGTTTCCAGTCGGAGGCGGAGACGTAGATAGGGTTGGTCTGGTTCTCAAAACTGAAGTCGATACGGGGCTTGAGCCATTTGTAGAGGTACGCGATCGTCGCACCGCCCATGAAGCGGTAGGTGAAGCCGAAGTTATTGTCCCACCAAAGGTGGTTGGAGCGGAAGTGCTGGTAGTACCAGCTGGGTTTCTCGCTCTTGGCGTACGCGCGTGCGGATATCTCAAAAGGATACTTACCCGCCATGAACTGCGTCTTGAGGGCACCGTGTACGTCGAACTCGCCGATCTTATAACCGAGCAGGCAGACCTGTCCCTCGACGTTGTAGTGGACGTGTGAGCCGGAGTGCTTGTGTATCGCGCCGCCGACGAAGGTGTTGTTGGTCCATTTATAGTCGTAGATGCTGTCGTAAGGCACGGAGTCGTTGAGGAACCGCTGGCACTCGTTCATGGCGTAGACGGTGGCGCCGAACTTGAGCTTGGTGTTGTAGGCCTCGCAGAAAGTGACGGCGAGGGTGTTGCGTATGGTGAGGACGTCCGTGGAGTCGTTCGTCTTGGTGGAGTCGCAGTAGATATTGTCGTAGAAGCCCTGGTTGGAGGTCTTCTCGATATAACGCCTGTTGGAGTTGTTGGTCTCGAAGATATGACTGAAAGTCATAAGGGGTATATAGTCCACGCGTACGGTGTCTATCTTCGTGCGCCGTCCGTCGACGATGGCTTCGATAGAGTCGTGGTAAGCGTGCTCTTTGGTGATGGCGTACTGGTTATGAAGGTATCCGCTGAGGTAACGGTAGCCCGTCATGACACCTTCTCGGCTGAGGCGCACAGGCAGGTCCTCGCAACTGAGGCTGCTGTTGAGTTGTTCGACGTCTTGCAGACCGCCGTTGTCGAAGGAGTTGAGCCGGCTCCAGCCGAAGGCGGCGTGCATGCTGTAGTGGGAGCCGGTGTAACTGCCCCAAACGGAGCCGCGGAACAGCTTGCCGGCTGTGTATTTGTAGTGTCCGATGGAGCTGAGGTAGTCCATCTCGAGGCCGAGATTAAGGCGTCGGCCGATGTTACCGGTGAAGAGGAAGTCGATGTCGTTCTCTTCGTGTCCGGTGACAAAACCTTTCTTGTAGGCTACGGTGGAGAAAGGAACGGTGGTGTTGAAGTACCGCTGTTCCTGGGGGGTGACGACGTACGGCGTGAGGCTGTAGGCGAACGGGTCCTGGATGGTCTGCTTACGGTCCTGTACGACACGCGACTGGATGGGCGAGACGAGGATGTTTCCGTTCATGGTGCTGCTGAGCGAGTAGATCTGCTGGACATCTACGTCGTGGTAGTTGAGCATGACAGTGTCCCGGAAGGGGATGGTGTCCGCTACGGCGCTGAACGAAGGCATCTGCCAGGTCTTGACCACCGTGCGGATACGAGGCTGCTTGGCAGCGGCCACAAGGGTCGCTGCCAACAGCACTAATACTATAAAGCTACGCTTTAATTTCAAATTTGAAATTTAAAATTTAAAATCTCAAATTACTTCTTCTTAAGCTTAGCTTGAAGAAGTTGTATCTCCTCCTCTTGGTTGCGGATGGTCTTGAGCAGGGCGTTCAGCTCCTCGTTCTCGATGGTCGTCGGGTACTGCTCTTCGACGGTCTGCAGGAAATCAGACAGGATGTTCATGTAGTTGATGAACGCATCGTATGCGGACTCGAACTGCGTAGCACCCTGATCGATATGGTTCATGAAGTGGAGATAGTTGACATCCTGGAGACGTAACCAGTTGGTCTTCAGCGCCTTGTCCTGGCACATATGTACACGCTCCGCTACGGCGAACAGCTTGTGGATAGCCTCCTGCTGCAGGTCGTTGCCGGTGTAGATGCTCAGGTCTTTGGCCTCGCCGGTCCAGGTCAGAGGATACGGGCTGGAGAGCACGTCATCTGCTGCCAGTTTCTTCGCTGCCTCGGCCGGTGTGATGAAGCCCATCTCACGCTCGAGGGCGAAATACGGCAGAGCTTTGAGGAAGTCAAAGATACCCGTTCCTGCGTTCTGACGCACCCCGAAAGTCTCAGCGCCTACCCAGATGTTGATGATGTCCTCACCCTCCGGCAGGGCCTTGAGCTGGTCAGCGTATTTCTCTGCGTCGATGGGGAAGTTAGGCCAACCCGGATCCGAGAAATGGAAGCTCAGTTCGTCGCTGAGGTTGGTGTTACGCAGCAGCACTTTCATCTTCGGCGCGCCGGCAGACTGATAGACCTTGTTCGGGGTCTTCCAGCTGAGCACGTGTTTAGCACCTTCGGTGAGGATGGCTTTGTAGCCTAACTTACTGAGGTTATACGCAGTCTCGTCGGTGTAGAGGAGCTCGGTGTTCCAAACGGTCTGTGCCTTGACTCCCAGGATAGACTCCAGCAGTGCGCCTTGGAGCTTAAGCTGTGCCTTGAACTCATCCTCGTTGTACTCCGATGCGAGCGAGTAGCTGTACGGGGTAGCGAGGAACTCCACAGCTTTGGTAGCCGCAAGCTCTTTGAGAATATCGATCATCTCGGGGTTGAACTGCTCGAACATCTCGATCATGGTACCGCTGACGCTGATGGCGCAGTGGAACTTACCCTTCGAGAGGTTGATCATGTCCTTAAGGGTCTGGCAGAGCGGCATGTACGAGGTCTCTACCAACCAGTTGATATGCTCTTCGGTAGCCATGTCATCGTAGTAGTAATGATCGTGGCCGATTTCAAAGAAACGATAGCGCTTCAGACGATACGGTGCGTGCATCTGGAAGCATAAACATATATTTTTCATAATGATTTAATTTTGCTTGTTAGTTATTTTCACACATATCACACTTTCACACAAAAATGTGTGTTCATTATAGCGTGTGATTTATGACGCCGTCGTAGATTCGACGCACTTTGAGTCCGGCGTCGGACCATTTGATGTTATTCACTTCCTCCATACCGAGTTCGTGCAGGCTCTTGTACATCGCCGGGTACTTGACGATGGCGTAGATGGCGTCTGCCATAGCGTCGATGTCCCAGTAGTCAGTTTTGATGGCGTGCTGGAGGATCTCCGCGCAGCCGGACTGATGGGATATGATGGACGGGCAGCCTACCTGCATCGCCTCGAGCGGGGATATACCGAACGGCTCACTGACGGACGGCATGATATAGACGTCACTCATGGCGAGCATCTCCTGTACCTGCTTACCGCGCATGAAGCCCGGGAAGTGGAACTTATCGGCGATACCGCGTTTGGCTACAAGGTCTATCATCTCTTCCATCTTATCGCCTGAGCCGGCCATGACAAAGCGTACGCCATCGGTCTTCGAGAGCACGCGTGCTGCAGCTTCTACGAAGTACTCCGGTCCTTTCTGCATCGTGATACGGCCGAGGAAAGTGACGAGTTTGTCCTTACGCTCGGGCTTGGTGAACTCCTCGGGGTGCGCGAGCGGTTCTACGGCGTTGTGGACCGTGGAGACCTTACGCGGGTCGATGCCGTATTTCTCGATGACGGTGTTACGCGTGAGGTTACTTACGCACATGATATGATCGGCTTCCTCCATACCGCGTTTCTCGATAGAGAAGACGGTGGGGTTGACGTTTCCGCGGCTGCGGTCGAAGTCGGTAGCATGTACGTGGATGACGAGCGGCTTACCGCTGATATGCTTGGCGAAGACGCCGGCAGGGTAGGTGAGCCAGTCGTGGCTGTGGATGATATCGAAGTCGAGGCTGTGGGCAAGCACCGAAGCGACGGCTTCGTAGTTACCGATCTCCTCGATCAAGTTATCCGGATAACGGCCGGAGAAACCGACGCAGCCTAACTCATCTGTACCGATACGACGATAGTCGTAGTTGATGCCGTCGCGCAGGTGATAATACTCCTCGGGACTCATGCGGCCCGCCATGCGCTCTTTGACGAAGTCATAGTTGACATCTTTCCAAACAATAGGCACACTGTTCGCACCGATGATGCGCAGGAAAGACTGATCCTCATCGCCCCAGGGTTTGGGAATGACGAAGGTGATCTCCATGTCTTTCTGTTCGCTCATACCACGCGTCAGACCGTAACTGGCGGTGCCTAAACCACCTAAGATATGGGGAGGAAACTCCCATCCGAACATTAACGCTTTCATTGTTGTGCCTCCTTTTCTTCGGCTTCTGCCTTTTGGTATTTCTTAAGGGTGTCTAATAGACTGATGACGGCTGCCACACTCGGTGCGCTACTCATGCCGCCTCGTCCTTTGTACGGCGGGTTGGGCTCGTAGAACTCACTGAGTGTACCGATACAGAGTTCGTCCATCTCGGCCTCGAAGCCCACGAGCAGACGCTCCATGAAGCTGGTGCCGCTGTATTTGTAGACGTTCATGTACGCACGCGAGTAAGCGGTGATGGTGGACGGCCAAACGATACCGTTGAACAGGGCACGCTCGCGCTCGGCAGGGTCGGTGCCGTAGTACGGGTGATACAGGCCGCTCTTCGGGCTCAAGCTACGCAAGCCCTTCGGTGTGAGCAGCTCTTTCGTACAGATATCGACAACGGCTTTCTGTTGTTTGCGGTCCAGCGGACTGTACGGCAGACCAACTGCCCAGATCATGTTCGGACGCACCTCGCGGTTCTGGTAGTTGTCGATGACGAAGTCGTTCAGATAAAGTCCGTTCCAGAAGGTCTTGACGAACGCATCTTTGGTGATCTCCGCCTGATATTCCATGAGGTCGGCGCTGGTCTCTTTGCCCATCTCACGCAGCATCTCTGCCGTGAAGCGCATCGCGTTGTACCACAGGGCGTTCACCTCTACGATATAACCCGTACGAGGTACGATAGGCCAGCCGTTCTCGATGGCGTTCATCCACGTTGCAGGACGACGGGTGCCGTCTACCCACAGCAGGCCGTTCTGATGCAGTTTGGCACGCGGGTGATTCTGCTTGCGGTACCAGTTGATGATATCCAGACAGAGCTGTCCGTACAGTTCGGCAGCCTCCTTAACGGTGTATTTATGCGCATATTTCTGACACGCACGAATGAACCACAACAGCACGTCTGGTTCGTCCATGTTGGTCATCTTGATATCGTGGATACGACCTTGCATGAAGAGCAGTATCTCCTCGATAGCGGTCTTGTTGACGATCGCGTCCCAGTACTCGGGGCGGTCGATGTCCAGCGTGCAGCTGGCTACGGAGAAGAAGGTCGCGCGGGCGTCCGCGTGGAACCACGGGAAACCGGCTAACAGGTAGCACTTGTCACCCTCGCGTTTGTAGAACTGGCTGGCGCTGTTCTTCAGGGTCGAGAACATGTCCTCGCGGTGAATACGGCGCTCGAGCTCTTTCTTCCAGATGGCTTTGAGTTGTGCGGTTTTGCACTCGGTCACACCGGCAGCGAAGATGACGCTCTCGCCTTTCTTCATCGGTAACTCGAAGTAACCCGGAACGAGCAGGTCTTCCTGGTGGGCATAGCCGCGCTCGCGTTCTTTGCGGTACTCAATGTCCTTGTACCATTGCGGGTCGTGGTGATACTCCACGGCTTTGCTGAACTGCATGTAGAGATTCGGGAAGCCCGGGTACATGCGGTTGACGCGACCGTTCTCGCAGTCGTCCATGTTGGGGTTGGCCAGCGGGTTCTCGTGCGTCAACTCATTCACGCTGCGGAAGGCCAGGAACGGACGAAAACGCATCGTCGTCGGACTACCGCTCTCCAGCATCGTGTAGCGAATCAGCACGCGCGGTTCAAAACTAACCAGCAGACGCTCTTTCTGCAAGATGACGCCGCCTACGCGATAGGTTGTGCGAGAGATCACCTCGCAGTCAAACTCGCGGATGTACTTGTGCCCGTTCGGACTGAAATGGTTCTCACCGTACTCGTGCAAGCCTAAGTTGAACTCCGCGCCATGCTGGATCACTGTCTCGTCCAGCGAACTGAGAAGAACGTAGTTGTCGTCTCCTAAGTTCGGTAACGGCATCACCAACTGGCCGTGGTACTTACGTGTGTTACAGTCGACCAGTGTCGTCGAGTTGTACACACCTGCACGGTTCGTTCGAATCATCTCTTTCTGAAGCGACCGCTCCAGATTAACAAGCACTGTCTTGTCAAAATTAAGATAACTCATGATGTGATTTAATATTAAGTAAATGTTTTATTAGTTAAATTTCCCTTGAAATTTCTCTTGTGCGTCGGCTACGAACTGCTTGATGCGCTGCTCCTCCGCCTTCTTGCAGACGAGTAGCACGCCTTTCTGCTCGGCGATGATCATGTCGTCTACGCCTTGCACGACGGCTAACTTACCCGGCTCGAGCGTCACCACGTTGCCGTTCGCCTCATAGAAGAGCGCGTCGCTGTGCAGACTTACGTTCTGCGCCTCGTCTTTTTCGCTCAACTCATACAGACTGCCCCATGTACCGAGGTCGCTCCAGCCGAAACTCGACGGGATAACGTACACGTTGTCTGCCTTCTCCATGATGCCGTAGTCAATGGAGATGTTCGGACATTTTGGGAAGATCTGCTCGATGAAATCCTCCTCTTGCGCCGTACCCATCAGCAGCTCGCCTTCGCGGAAACGGTCTGCCACTTCCGGCAAGAGGTATCGGAAGGCCTCGCTGATGGTTTGCAGGTTCCAGATGAATATTCCCGAGTTCCAGAGGAAATCGCCGCTCTCGAGGAACACTTTCGCCATCTCCAGGTTCGGTTTCTCCGTAAAGGTCTTGACGGGATAGATGCCTAAATCTTTCAACTTATCCGATTCGTCTCGGACGAATTGGATATACCCGTATCCCGTCTCCGGTCTGGTCGGGCTCATTCCGAGCGTGCAGATATCGGTATGCGTGCTCACAAAGTCGAACGCTTTCTGGATCGTGTCGCGGAACTTCTCTTCTTCCAAGATCAAATGGTCGCTCGCCGCTACGACGATATTCGCTTGCATCTCCGGTCGCGTCCAGTCTTGGTTCTTGGCTGTCAGACCTGCCCGCTTGAGGCACAAGGCACGGATATGCGCGGTCGCATAAGCGATACAAGGCGCCGTGTTACGACGCGCCGGCTCACAGAGGATGTTACCTTCCGAGAAATCCGGGATCTGCTGGATGATCGTCTGCTTATACGCTACGTTGGTCACAATGAACATGTTTTCGATGGGGACCAGCGGACGAAAACGGTCTACGGTCATCTGCAGCAAACTGCGTCCTGTGCCAAAGAAATCCAGGAACTGCTTCGGTTTATCGACCCTACTGAACGGCCAGAAACGGCTTCCTACGCCGCCCGCCATAATCACGCAATAATTATTGTTTTTAGCCATGTTTTAAAGATTTGGGTGCAAAGATACAAAATAATTTTTATATGTGCAAGCGCGCGCGCATTTTCTTTTAAAAAAATGTTCTTTTTGGCAAAAAATAGCGTATCTTTCAACTTTCAACTTTCAACTTTCAACTTTTATTACTACTTTTGTACCGAAAATGCGGAAAATCGTTCAAATAGTATGTGTGTGCCTCTTGATGGCATCGTGCGGCAGGGTGTCTTCGCCCAAGCCCTACGGCTATTACCGTATCACGACGCCGGACACGGCCTATACGGCTTTTGAGACGCAGTTCCCGCGTTATCCGTACACCTTTGATCTCTCGCGTAATGCCGAGGTGCAGCCCCGTAATGACGAGCCGTTCTGGATCAACCTCTATTACCCGTCGCTGGACGCTACGATCCACTGTTCGTACAAACCGGTCAGGCATAACTTGCGCGAACTGACCAATGATGCTCTGGAGTTCGTGTATCGCAACGCTTCTTTTGCCAGCGCAATACCGGAGCAGGAGTTTATGCACCCCGAGGCGCAGGTGTATGGCGTACTGTTTGATTTAGAGGGCAATACGGCTTCGTCCTGCCAGTTCTTTGTGACCGATTCGACACGCCATTTCTTCCGTGCTTCGGTCTATTGTAACTGCCCGCCGAATGCCGACTCCCTCGCGCCCGTTTATGAATATCTGCGAAAAGATGTCCGCCGTATGGTGGAGAGTTTTAAATGGAAATAAAGAAGAAACATAGTTTGGCATTATTGTTAGACCCTGAAAAGGCCGAACTCTCGCGTCTGCCTATCTCGGAGTCCTGCTTTCCCGACTATATCTTCGTCGGCGGTTCTACCGGCGGTGACCCGACAGAGTTTGTACGAAATCTCAAATCTCAAATCTCAAATCTCAAATCTCAAATACCTATCATCCTTTTCCCAGGAAATTCGTCCCAATTTACGCCCGAGGTAGATGCCGTTCTGTACCTCTCTTTGTTGTCCGGCAGAAACCCGGAATACCTTGTAGGTCAGCAGATTAAGTCTGCACGAGCAATTCGGGAAGCGAAGGTGGATTTCGTCCCAACAGCCTATATTCTGATTGATGGCGGCGTAGAGACTTCGACGATGCGGGTGACAGATACGCAGCCTATCCCGCAGACGGACATCGATACGATTGTAGATACTTGTATTGCGGCAGAGATGATGGGTAAACAACTTATCTATCTCGAAGCCGGATCGGGAGCAATCAATCCCGTCTCGCCAGAGATCATCCAAGCGGTGCGTGCGAAGACTTCGGTGCCTCTGATCGTCGGCGGTGGAATCCGTACGCCGGAAGCGATGAACGCCGCCTATGCCGCCGGCGCCGACATCGTCGTCATCGGCAACCATTTCGAAGAAAAGCCGGAGGACTTAGCGCTCTTTTGTCGAGATACCGAGATACCGGTATCTAATGATACCGACGAGAAATTTATGTCCCTCGCCCTTCTCGAGGCCCGCAAGGCCCTCGCGGCCGACGAGATCCCTATCGGCTGCGTCATCGTGAGCCAGAATCAGATCATCGGCCGCGGACATAACTTGACCGAGACCCTCTCGGACGTCACCGCACACGCGGAGATACAGGCCATCACCGCCGCTGCGGAGACACTCGGCGGCAAGTACCTGCCGGACGCAACACTGTATGTTACGGTGGAGCCTTGTGTGATGTGTGCCGGCGCGATCGGCTGGGCGCAGATAAGCCGTATTGTATATGGCGCACCCGATCCCAAACGCGGCTATGCTACCTATGCACCCCGCGCTTTTCATCCCAAAGCAACCGTCACAGCGGGTGTCCTCGAAGACGAATGCAAAGAACTGATACAAGAATTTTTTAAAGCCAAAAGATAATGAAAAATCCTTTCAACTTTAAACTTTTAACTTTCAACTCGAAATACGGTGCAACCGTTTTTCGTCTTGGTATTTTTGTTGTGCTGGCGGCCGTCATCGTGCTGATGTTTCCGCGCTACAACAATGCCTTCCGCTATCATTTTGAGGTAGGCAAACCTTGGGGATACTCGGCCCTCACGGCGGATTTTGACTTCCCGATCTACAAGACCGAAGAACAGATGTCGAAGGAGCAACAGCAGTTACTCTCGACCTTCGCACCGTTCTTTAAGTACGTTCCCCGTGTGCAGCGTGAGGTTAAGGTCATCTCGCTGGAGAACATGGAGTGGTTGCAGGCCGAAGGCTATTCGCGTATTACCGTCAACCAAAACAAATATCCCCTGTCCGAGATCTACACGCCTAAGTCCGCTTATAAGCGTTTTGGCTACGACTGCGCCCTCAATCTGGTGCTTGATACGGTTCGTACGGAGGAGATGAAAGGCAAACTGCTGGCTTCTGTTTCGCCTACGATGGGACTTGTGCAGAAAGGCGAGAAGATCATCGACAGAGGCGAGATAGTGACCGAACGTAACTATCAGATTCTTACTTCGTTCCGACGCGCTTATGACGATGAGTCGTTGGGTAACAAACAGCGTACGCTCTCGATCCTCGGCGAGACGATTCTGGTGTTGCTCTTCCTCTGTCTGTTCGTCATTTATCTGTACGTCTTCCGTATTCAATACCTGCGCTCGACATCGACCGTACTCTTCTTTGCGCTGCAGATGTTTATCGTCATCGGTCTCGCCTGCCTGGCGCTGCGTTTTAATCTCACGGTCTATCTGATTCCTTTTGCTTGGGTGCCGATACTGACGCGTGTGTTCTTCGACTCCCGTACGGCTCTCTTCTTGCATTTCACGACGATCCTCATTACTTCGATCGTCGTGCCTGCACCGGTGGAGTTCTTCTTTATCCAGATCGTAGTGGGTCAGGTGGCTGTCTCGTCGCTGAGTGATATGACTCGCCGCGCCCAACTGGTGCAGACCGCCGCGTGGATACTGCTTGTGCAGACGGTCGCTTATACCGCCATCACCTTTGCCCAGACGGGCGCTTGGTCGGCTATCGACCCGTGGATGTACCTTTATTTCTTCATCTGCGCGCTGCTCACGGTGGGTTGTTACGGCTTGATTTATGCGTTCGAGAAGATGTTCCGTTTCATCTCGTCGATCACCCTCGTCGAACTGACGGATATCAACTCCGAGTTACTGCACACCCTTGCCGAGCGTGCGCCGGGTACCTTCCAGCACTCGATGCAGGTGTCTAACCTCGCAGCCGAGGCGGCCAAGACGATTGGCGCGAATGCGCTCCTCGTACGTACGGGCGCTCTCTATCACGATATCGGTAAGATGACCGATCCGCTCTACTATGTAGAGAACCAGACCGGCGTGGAGAATCCGCTGCTGAAGATGGACCCGCGCGATGCAGCACAGGTCGTTATTGCGCATGTGACGGAAGGCGAGAAGATAGCCCGTCGCAACCACTTGCCGGAAGTGGTGGTGAACTTCATTACCACCCACCACGGTACTACCCTCGTGCGCTATTTCTACAACACCTTCGTCAATGCGCACCCGAAAGAGAAAGTGGATGAAGCCCTCTTCCGCTATCCCGGACCGAAGCCGACGACCAAAGAGGCAGCGATCCTCATGATGGCAGATGCTATCGAAGCGCGCTCGCGCAGCCTCGACGATTTCACCGAGGAGTCGATCTCCAAGGCTGTGAACCAGATGATCGATGCGCAGATCGCCGACGGACAGTTCGCCGAGACGCCGCTGAGCTTCAAGGACGTCGAGGATATCCGCCGCGTCTTCATCTCCCGCCTCGTTGCTATGAACCATCATCGCATCAGTTATCCGACGCTGAATGAATAACTACCCCTTATATCTCGCCCCGATGGAGGATGTGACCGATCCGGCCTTCCGTGCGCTGTGCAAGCGCTACGGTGCCGATCGCGTCTATACGGAGTTCGTCAACGCCGATGCCCTCGTGCGGGATATCGCTTCTACGACCCGCAAGCTCACCATCCACGACGAAGAACGTCCGGTCGCTATCCAGATCTACGGCCGAGACCCCGAGTCGATGGCTCAGGCGGCAAGGATAGTGGAGCAGGCCAAGCCCGACTTCATTGACATCAATTTTGGCTGTCCGGTCAAGAAAGTAGCGGGCAAGGGCGCAGGAGCCGGCCTGCTGCGCGATGTGCCTAAGATGCTGGATATCACCCGCGCGGTGGTTAATGCCGTTCATACGCCCGTCACCTGCAAGACCCGCCTCGGCTGGGACGAGTCCGATTTGATCCCAAGAATCAATCCCCTCGGGATACCGGGATACCGGGATACCGGAATGCCGGAATATTTCATTGTTGCTTTAGCCGAAGCCCTTCAGGACTGCGGGATCCAAGAACTCGCTATCCACGGCCGCACGCGCAACCAGATGTACCGCGGCGAAGCCGACTGGACGCTCATCGGCGAGGTCAAGAACAACCCGCGCATGTGTATTCCTATCATAGGAAACGGGGACGTGTGTACGCCCGAACGCGCGAAAGAGTGCTTTGACCGCTACGGCGTCGATGCCATTATGATCGGTCGCGCGACTTTCGGTGCCCCCTGGCTCTTCGCCGAGATAAAAGCAGGCCTCGGGATCCCGGGATACCGTGATACCGAGATACCGCGGTCTATGGCCGACAAAGTCGCCATCCTCAAAGAGCACGTCCTCGCCTCCATCGCCTGGTGCGGCGGTGACGAGCGAAAGGGCATCGTCCACTCCCGACGGCATTTTGCGGCCTCGCCGGTCTTCAAGGGCCTTGCCGACTTCAAGCAGACCCGCATCGCCCTTCTCCGCGCTGAAACGGTCGACGAGGTCTTTAAGATAATGGATTATATTGTAGATAATTGGTCGGGGTCCCGAGATTCCGGTATACCGTCATAACGAAAAAATGTCAAATCTCAAATCTCAAATATCAAATATCAAACGTCTGTTTGATGCGAATGCTTTGTGGCTCTCGATGCTGATCGGTGCAGTCGGCTACAAGCTCTTTCTGCCCCTCAAGCCGACCTTGCCCTGGTGGATCTTCTTTATGCTGTTCTTTACGTTCTGCAAGGTCAACCCGCTCGATCTGCGCTTGCATAAATGGCATTGGGTGGTACTGGCTACGCAGATGCTTTTCTCGTTCGCTACCTATGCCGGAGTGATGCATTTCACGGCGAACCCCATTCTTGCGCAAGGACTGCTGATGTGCTTCATTATGCCGACCGCGACAGCAGCGCCTATCATTGCCGGAAAGATGGGAGGTTCGATACAAAATCTCACGTCTTTTACTCTACTGAGTAACTTCGCGACAGCGATCATTGTTCCGGCGACTTTCCCGCTCATCAATCCCGCAGCAGATATGAGTTTCTGGCCGGCCTTTTTGATGATCCTTCGCCGCATCGCCCCGCTCCTTCTCGGCCCGTTCTTCTTGGCGTGGGCTGTAAGAGCAGGTTTTAATATGTTTTACCGTTATCGGGATACCGAGATTCCGGGATTCCGGGATTCCGAAAAAATCTCCAATCTCCAATCTCCAATTTCCAATCACAAGGAATTTGCCTTGCCGCCATCTTTGGCGCAAATTCCTTTCTATCTCTGGGTCTGCTCCATCACCATCCTCACAGCCACAGTAACCGAAACCACAATTACCAATTACCAATTACAAATTACCAATATATTAACTTTGTTAATATGCTCTTTCTTCGCCTGCCTCCTTCAGTTTAGCCTCGGCAAGCTGATCGGCTATTATCTGCCGGCTCCGAGCAAAGGCCGCGACTACCAGGATGTGCTCATTAACCCTGCCGCGGCTCCTAAGACGATGGCAGGCGTAAGTTCCATCACCGCCGGACAGGCTTTCGGACAAAAAAACACCTCCCTCGGGGTCTGGATGGCGCAGACTTTCCTCGATCCGCTTTCTGCCCTCGGCGCCGCGGCGTATATCATCTGGCAAAATCTCTTTAATTCTGTCCAACTTTTCGTCGCCGCCCACAAAAAGTAATTCTACCTTGCGCGTCAAAAACCTATCGGAGTTGCATTAGGGTTTTATTAGACTTTTATTAGGGTTTTAAGCTGTTATCGCCAACTTGATTTTCCATTCTGAAAATAATTTGCATTTTTCTGCAAATATATTTGTATATATGAAAAAAAAGTATTAATTTTGCACCCGATTTTTGTGAATTACGAAAAGTACCAACGGTTAAGACACTACTTTAGTATGAATCAAATTACTGCATATCTTCATTTTATCTCCGGTCTTACGACCGTGGATAGGGAGATTGCGCTATAACTGGCAAAGTCGCTACGCGGTTTTGTCAGTTTTTTGTTTATGTGAAGCAACAAACTAACTAACAATATTGTTTAACAAAAAATCTTTATTTATTTTTATGAAGAAAATCTTCTCTCTTTTCGCTGCTATCCTCTTCGCAGGAAGTTTGTGGGCAGTAGATGTAAGTTTTGCTTTTTCAACTATCGGTTCTACAGGCTGGACTAACAGTTATGCCGATCATTCTGTTACTTGCACGGATGGAACAGTATACATGAAAGCAAGTAAACAAACAGGAACGATCACAGATTATCCCGTTACGAAAGGTCAACCCGTTTCTTTTGTCCTGAGTGACAATACGAAAAGTTTGAGTGCTATATCTTTCACGTGTCAACAATGGGGCACAAAAGCGCAGACTATCACATTGAAGTATTCGACGAATGGAGGAAGTTCTTATAGTGCATTAAATCCGAGTGTAACTTCAACGAACTTCTCTATTTCATCTAGTTCGTTACCTTCAGGTACAAATGCTGTACAAATTACATTCAGTAGCACAAGCAATCAAGTCGGAATTGTGTCGATGTCATATACTCTTGCTAGCGGTGGTGGATCAGATCCGGTTGCTGTAACTGGCGTAGAATTGGATGAAAGTACTATTGAATTAGAAGTAGGAGAGACTCAAAAATTAACTGCAACTGTTGCTCCGGGCAATGCAACCAACAAAAGCGTTACTTGGGAGTCTGATGATGAGGATGTGGCAACTGTTGAGGGCGGTGTCGTTACTGCCGTTGGAGAAGGTACTGCTAATATTACCGTTACCACAGTGGATGGCTCCTTTACTGCAGAATGCGAAGTAACTGTAACTCCGGCCCTTCCTAAATCTACTTTGACCTTTACTGCAAAATGTAATGGTTCTGGAACAGCTGATGATGGAGCCGGTTGGACTATTGCATCTGATGCCACTGAATCTAATTTTGATACAGACAGAGGTATTCACTACGGAACAAATAGCGCTACTGTTCAATATCTTCGTCTCTCTACAAGTGACATTGATGGAACAATCCGTAAAATCGTTGTTAACGCTAGCGCAGGTAGTGATGCTACAGTTTCTATAACCGTTGGAGGAGACGCTTTTGGTGGCGATGCTAAAGCTTTAACATCTTATGCAGAAGCGTATACCTTTAAAGGGTCTGCTTCGGGCGAGATTATTGTGTCAATAGAAAAAGAAGCGGCTGCAACTAAAGGTCTCTATTGCAAATCGATCGTTGTATCTTACGAAGAGGCGGCAGTTGCACAACCGATTATCGCTCCTACAGCAACCAAATTTATCAGAGAAGTTGAAGTATCCTTCTCCACTACTACTGACGGTGCAACTATTTATTATACCACCAAAGAAAGTGCAAAGGAAACACCGGCTACTTCGGGCGATTGGGCTGCTTACGATAGTGAAAACAAACCTACTTTCGATGCTACTACGACCATTTGGGCTGCTGCAAAGAAGGGAGATGCTTGGAGTACTATCGCTTCCAAAACTTTCACACGCCTTCCGATTGATCACGCCGGCTCAGCAGAGGATCCCTATACTGTTGCGGAAGCTCGCACAGCTATTGATGAAAACATGGGTGTTGCCGATGTGTGCGCAACTGGTACCGTAAGTCAAATTGTTACCGAGCTTTCTGACGGTAAAATTACCTATAACATCTCTGCCGATGGCTTGACAACATCTGCCCAATTGCAGGCATACAAAGGCTTAGGAGTTGATGGCGCGAATTTCACCGATGAAACGGCAGTACAAGTAGGAGATGTTGTGGTAATTAGAGGAAATCTTCTATATTATACTACTACTTCTACTTATGAATTCGCACAAGGTAACCAACTTGTTAGCGTAAGCCACCCCGTAGTTCCGTCGATTATCTGCCCGGCTTCTATTAATGCTCCTGCTGCAGAAACTGCAGCTGTGTTAACAGTAACATACAGTAATATTGCGGAAATTAATGCTAATATAAAATTCTATGAGTCTGACGGCGAAACTGAAGCTACTTACGATTGGTTCGATGCTGAAATAAATGCTGACAACAATGTGTATTATGTAGTTGGAGAGAACACTAATGAGGAGACTCGTACGGCTTACTTCAAAGTATATGTTGGCGAGGTTTATTCTAATCTTGTTACCGTTACTCAAGCTGCCTTCGTTCCTGACTATGCTACGTTACCGTTCGCATTTGATGGCGGTCAAGCAGATATCGCATCAAAAAATGGACTTACGGAAGATGGTATAGCTACCAAAGATTATGCTTCTTCTCCGAAACTGAAGTTTGATAACACGGGGGATTATCTTGTCCTGAAGATCAATGAAGCTGCAAGTTTGTTGACTTTTGATATTAATGGAAATGGCTTCTCTGGTGGTACCTTTAAGGTTCAAACTTCTGCTGATGGTATAGACTATGATGATTTGGAAACCTATACCGAATTGGGCGCTACTCAATCAGAAATGTTTAACATTGATGCAGATGTTCGTTTCATCAAGTGGGTTTATACTACGAAGTCTTCGGGCAACGTAGGTCTTGGCAATATCACTGTGTCAAAGCACACTTACACGCTTCAATGGAGTATTGGCACATCGGTTGAGCCCTTGGGAACGATGCTCTTGCAGGGCGAAACCTCCTCGTATAAGGTAGAAATTGCTCTCAAGGATGTTCGCGCAAACACCTACAAAGTGGAAGTCTTCCAGGAGGGTGTCGCAGAGCATGTCGGAGTGGCAAACTTAGAAATTGCCGAAGACGGTAAGTATTGGTTGCGTTTCATCTTTGATTCGTCAGAATCGGATCCGACGAAAGCTCTTGATATAGATACAGACCGCAAGGGTGACGCTACCTCCGTTGACAACACCGATGCTACGAAGAAGGCTGTGAAGTTCATCCAGAACGGACAATTGTTCATCGAGCTCAATGGTCACATCTACAATGTTCAAGGTCAAACAGTTAAGTAATTCACTCTAAGCGAAATAAAACATCATCAGAGGCAGCTTTCCGGCTGCCTTTGGTGTGTTTTTAGAGAAAAATGAAGAAAAATGTAAAAAAATGTTCGCAAAATTTGTGAATATCGAAAAATAGTTGTACCTTTGCGCACATTATAAAGCATAATTATGGCAACATTAGGTTATCCTTTTTATCCTGTTCATCCGGGAGAGGTGATTAAAGAAGAAATGGAATCGCGTCATATCTCGCAGCGCGAATTTGCTCGTCAAGTAAACATTTCCTATACAGCATTGAACGAATTGCTGAATGGGAAGCGTCCCCTGACTCCGACGACGGCATTGATGTTTGAGACGGCATTGGATATTCCGGCTGATGCAATGATGAGTATCCAAACAAAATATACCATGCAAACTGCGCGTCGTGATGAAGGTATATTGTCTTGGCTGTCACGTATTCCTCGTGTTGCTGCTATGTTATAAACCTCCCCTTACTTGGCTCGAAACAACTCGACAACACCGATGCTACGAAGAAGGCTGTGAAGTTCATCGAGAACGGACAATTGTTCATCGAAATGAACGGCCGCATTTACAATGTTCAAGGTCAAACAGTTAAGTAAGCATCTATCGCTTTTATAAAATCAGCTCGTCGAGAAATCGGCGGGCTGTTTTTTTCAAAAAAACTCTTTTTATTCAGGCATAAACGATTTTTTTTATAAAAAATTTGTATATTTGATTTTTTTGTTGTAACTTTGCAGCGGAATTGAAAAACCATACTGATGAGTCCGATATTTTTGAAAGAAAAAGGATATGCGTTTAAAATTTATTCCAACGAGGAAGAGAGAATGCATATTCATGTTATCAAAGAGGACAAAGAAGCGAAGTTTTGCTAGAGCCGGAGGTGGAAGTCGCTTATAAGGGCGATTTTAGCCAACACGAGATAAATAAAATTCAAAGTATAGTTACGCTTTATGCAGAGTACTTTAAGAAGCAGTATCAACTCCACATCGGCGGACGTATTGATGATTAACGACCGCGGAGTGATGATTTCTGTGTTGGGACAGGATTATTTCTTGTCCTATAACCGCGTGCCTTGGATGCGTGATGCGACGATTAATGAGGTGTTGGACGTCCGAATGATCGGTAAGAATGCCATCGAGTGGCCGAAATTAGATGTTGATTTAGAGCTTGAATCACTCAAGCATCCTGAGCGCTATCCTTTGTTAATTAAGCGCAATGAGTTGGATAGCGTGACTGTATAATACTCCGGAATTGAAAAAACAACAACAAAATATTACTTTTTGTTTAACCAACCAATTTTTTTACTAACTAAATTTTTTAATTATCATGAGAAAATTATTCTCTCTCATCGCTGCCGTGCTGTTCGCAGGTAGCATGATGGCACAAGTAACCATCACTCCGGACAACTGTGGTTGGACTGCAACCGCAGGTGCTCAATCGGGCGTTGTAGAAGGCGTTACTGTTGCTAACACTAATGGACTTGCTGGTGTTGATGCAAGTACCGGCGTAGCTGCTATGCGTATCTACAAAAATGCCACATTGACTATTTCTGCAGAGTCGAACATCGTTAAAATCGAGTTCACTTGCGTTGAGAATGGTACTACCAAATTCGGTCCTGGCTGCTTTGAAGCACAAGAAGGTTATACCTTTGAGGCTGAAGGTCCTAAAGGTACATGGGTAGGCTCTGCTAAACAAGTAGAGTTTGTCGCTAGTGGAAACCAAGTACGTGCTACCCAAATCGTAGTTACTCTCGAAGGTGGTGACGAACCGGCAGAGCCTGTTGTTGTTTACAATTGGGCTAAGGAAGAGGCTGACCAAGTAGGTACAACTGTTCTTGGTAATGGTGGTAAGACTACTATCTCTACTGTTAAGATTCACAGCAACGCAGACGAAGTACCGGCTATTAAGTTTGAGAAAGGCTATAAAGTAGCTGAAGGTCACTACATGGCGATCTATCCGGCAGAGGGCGCTTTCAAAGCTGGTGATTCTATCGTTTTCGAAGCAGTAATCAACAATTCCGGCGCTCGTACAGAGAAATACGCCATGGTTGATTTCTACGCTGCTGATCAAACAACGCAACTTTTCCGCGGCGACACCCTTGTCAACGGACAAACGATGGCTGATGATCCTATCGTAGAGAGCTTCAAACTTGCTGCAGACCAAGACTCTATTCTTATTGGTCGTTACGGTACAACGAACATGTTTATTCTTGCTCTCAAGGTGGTTCGTTCTGAGGCTCCGGAGGAAAAACTCACATTTGATTTCAAACTTGAGAACAACATACTGACCATCACTCCGTCGAACGACGATCCTTGGGCTGGATGGGCTCTCCCGACGGCTGTGATTACTGAAGAATTCGGTAGCATCGAGGCTCTCGTTGAAGTTGCAAAGGATATGATGGAGCCGACTCAGGGTAAAGTGAACTTGGACATCACTACGCTGGATCCTGAAGAGTTCCCTGCAGGTACTGAATGTACATTCGTAGCTTGGGGTCTCGTAGAAGGCGCTGTTACTACGATTGATTCTTACGAATTCGTTATTCCGGCACCTGCACAGCCTATCACCTGCGCTGAAGTTGTTGGTCTGGAAAAGGACACTGAGGTTACTATGAAAGACGTTACTGTTACTTATGTTAATGGTAAGAACGTTTGGATTAAGGATGAGACCGGTGCTCTGTTGCTCTATTTGCCGGCTAACGCTACTTGGAAACAAGGTGACGTTCTCTCGAACTTAGCTGGTAAGGTAGCTATCTATAACAATAAGATTTATGAAGTTATTCCGAGCGCTGACCAAGTTGCTGCTGTTGTAGCTACTGAGGGTGAGGCTCCGCTGCCTGAGAAACTGTTCTCTGTAACTGAGGCTGACCTCAGCAAGTATGCTTTGGTTAACGTAACGTTTGAGGCTGATGCTGCATTTGCACAGGGTACTGCTTCCAACATTACCATTAAGGTAGGTGAGCAGGAGATCGTTCTCCGCAACAACTTCAAGAACGGCTATGAATTCGGTGCTAACAAGGAATATGACATCACAGTTCTGGTAACTTACTATCAGGGTGCTCTCCAACTCTACTTCGTTTCTGCAGTACAGGTTGGCGGTGAGCCGACTGTTGAGTACTTCGTTGCTGGTAGCATGAACGGCTGGAAGGCAGACGCTTCTTACAAACTCGCAGCTAAGGGCGATGAGTTCGTAGGTGAGTTCACCTTCGCTGCTAACGATGAGTTCAAAGTGATCGGTGTCGAGGGTGAGACCACTACTTGGTATCCGGATGGTATGGGTAACAACTTCCAAATCACCGAGGCTGGTGACTACACTATCCGTTTCAAACCGGAAGGTGGCGTAGAAGGCTGGTACGAAGGTTACTTCATCGTAGAGCCGAAGACTGTTGTCACCATCACATGCGCGGACGTTTATGACCTCGAAAAAGGTGATAAGGTTGAACTCAACGAGGTTGTTGTTACTTATGCTAATGGCGCTAACGTTTGGATCAAGGACGAGACCGCTTCGTTGCTGATCTATCTGCCGTCTGGCTTCACGAATAACTTCAAGGCTGGTGACGTTCTCGCAGGCGTAGCTGGTGTTGTTGATATCTACAATGGTATACACGAGGTTAAGCCGAGTGCAGATCAAGCTGCTGCTATCGTTGCTACTGAAGGTGAAGCTCCGGCTGCTGAGGAGGTTACTACTGTAGAGCTTGCTGATGTGAACAAGTACATTGTTCTCAAGGGCGTTGAGGCTGAAGGCGAGTTCGCAGAGGGTACGGCATCAAACATCACGATTGCTGGTGTAACGGTTCGTAACCAATTCAAGAACGCTTATAAGTTCGAGGCTGGAAAGAAGTATGACGTATACGGTGTAGTTTCTATCTATAGCAACAACCCGCAAGTTTACTTCATCACCGCAGAGTTGTCGAAGGATCAAGCTCTTGACAACACCGATGCTGAGGTTAAGGTTGAGAAGTTCTTCCGCAACGGTCAGCTCATCATTCGCAAGAATGGTGTTGAGTACAACGCTCAAGGTGCTATCGCTCGTTAAGCTTCACGGCTAACGCCAAATAAAAACAGCTCGCTTCGGCGGGCTGTTTTTTTGATTTTCCTTTAAAAATTCAAATAAATTTGATTTTTACCGTCAAATCCTTGTATATTCAAAATATTTGTTGTAACTTTGCCGCGGATTTGAAAATGTCAAGAATATGAGCACAGCACAAGCAAAAGTCAGTGAGCGTATCCTATATGCGATGGGATCGATGGTTGAGGATGAACGCAAGGTTACTGCGATCATTCGATATATCAATAGTTTGCACGACGAGCAACCTCCTTGCCAGTTTACGGCGGAGGAGATGCAAGGCATCTTGTCGCAGGCAACAGCGGAGGCTCGTCAGGGCGCAGGAATATCGCACGAGGACTTTAAACGTGAGGTGGCAACATGGCTCTAATTAAATGGCATTCGAGGGCCAAAGAGCATCTGCGGCTGATTTTTGATTACTACTATCGAAACGCCTCTGCGAACGTAGCGTTGTCGGCGGCGGAGACGATAATGGGGAGTGTGGATCAGTTAGAGGAGTTTCCTTTGCTGGGTAAGAAGGATACGTTATTCTCAACGGCTGATACACAATACTACTTTTTGGTTGTTAAATGGCGCAGAAGAACATACAAAATATACTATCTGTACGAAAATGACATCTGTTCTATCTTGGCCATTTGGGATTGTAGTATGAATCCCGGTAAACTAAAAGAGTGGGTAAAAGAATAACTCTCACAACAGTGCCTTCCATCAGCACTGAAAAAGCGAGAAATGATCATTTTAGGGGCGTTTTTGAGGTTGTGAACTATAGAATGACTATAGAATGGTTATAGAATGACTCGTAAACGACTCGATAAAGTCAGACGATGACCCCTGCCTCAAGCCACGATTTGACGGTCGCATCGACGTCCGTAAGCGCCTGTTCCG
>CACYGT010000016.1 GCA_902774075.1 uncultured Bacteroidales bacterium | reverse complement strand
AAAGCCTCTTGTTTAGCCTCTTCACGCAGTTCCTTGGCGCGTTTTGCGTCTTGACGCGTACGTACTGTTACTTCGATCAGTTCTTTGATTGCCTTGCACGCAATCGTGTTGTTTTTCTTTGCCATAATAATTAATTGTTTGATGTTAAAAATTATGACAAGCGCTTGTCGTTATTTTTGGAGTTCCTGTCGTGTGAGCGCTCAGCGAACTAAGAAATCCGGTGCAAAAGTAGTGCTTTTTGGGCATATAAAAAGGGAGCACGGTACTCCCTTTTAAGTTGACGAAAATTGCTATACGCGCGAGAAAAAAGCAGTACTTTTGTGCGATTTTTTACACCACAAAAGTATGAAAATGTATGAATTAATCAGCGACCTGAAGAAATTAGGTTATTGGAAAGCATTGTTATGCAAGGAGAGTATGCGCACCTTAGACCGTTATTATGCGCTTTATGAATTGATTTTGCGGTATGAACCGGAACGGAAGTACGGCTATATCCGCCGGATGTTTGATCGAGCGGATTTTGTTGCCTTGATACCCAAGGATCGGTACGGTTCATGTCGCTGGGACGGAAGTACCATCAAATGGGTTATTCGCGAGATGGAGCGAGAAGTGCAGCTATGATGTTAAGAGCAAGAAAACGGTAACGCAGTGAGTCGTGCGGGAGTTTACCGGCTTTGGCGGTCACCTTTGCGATGACTTCGGGCGCTTCAAAGAGCTCGGGGTTAGGTTCAATAAGCAGCAACCGTTCTGCAGCACAGGCTTCGAAATAGACACCGCTGGGTTTGAAGAACTTATAGTGCGGGTCATCGGGTTTCGGGAAGCCCTTTTCGAGGAGAATAATAAGCGGGTAACCGGCCTCCCGCAAGGCGCGGGCTATTTGTTTCTCGCCTTCGGAGATAGCGGCGGTGATGAATACGGAGCCGTTAGCGGCTTCGTCAAGGCACTCGTCTTTGCGAATGTCTATCTCTTGCTGCATCAGACGTCGCGTGCATTGGAGGACTGCGCGGTCAGGGCGCTTCATGAGAAACATATTGCCAAGCGTAGTGCAAGAGATACCGGCAATTTCGGTGTGCTGATGGATACGGAAGAGGTCGGGATTAGCGCGCTTAAGCCAGAGGCGGCGGGGATTGTCATGGACATAATCTACTAGCGCTTGCAACTGGCCATACGCATGGAGGATACGCTCGTGATAGAGCGCCGGATTGGGCTCCCATATGCTTTTTGTTCTCGCAAAAATGCGAGAAAAATGTAAAATATTTTGCATTTCAGCGATATTCTTATCGCTGCTCTGCTCCTTCTTGAATGCCGAGGTACATGCGCTCTTAAAGCTCCGAATAACGGAGCCGATACTTCTTGGCAGCGGCTCGACAACTTGTAGGACAATATGCAAATGATCGGGCATTATTTGCACCGCAATGATCCTCAATGCGTACCCCTTGGCGGCGAAAAATGAAGGCAGTCCCGTTACGATCTTCCATACTTGATGTCCAAAGTCAGTCAGGCGTATCTGTGCCTGCTCCGGAGTGTCGCCGACTAATTCTCCGAATTGCGGATAGCGCTCTGCTATGCCTTCCGCCATCCAAGTTCCGTATGTTCTAAAGCACCTTTCATTACTGAGCCGTGTGTTTGCGGCTGCAAAGGTACGGAAAATTTCGGACATACGCAAGAGAAAGGGAGAAAAAATGGAAAAAGACGAAATTATTTGCACATATGCAAGAAAAATGTCGATTTTGCGCCATTCAAAAAAAAAGGAGCCCTTTTGGACTCCTTGTGATTTCTGAATTCTGAAATCAGAAATTTAGAATTTCTTAACAGCTACTACCTGACCCCACCATGCATTGGTGATATAGGCACCGCGGTACGAGATACGTGCTACCGGGCTGGCTTGCTCCTCTTTCGCTCCGTACTTCTTGGCGCTGGCAGCTGCCATCGGGCCGTTGATCATTACGTTCGTGAAGTGGTCCTCGATGGTTATGAATTTCTTGTTCTCCTTATCCTCGCTCCACGGCGTGTTGTCGAAAGTCGAGGTGTAGATCTTCTCGTGAAGACCAGGGAAAGTAATCATAAACTGCTGCTCACCTGCTTTGGCACCGAATTTCTGCATCACTTCGGACAATTTGGTCGTGTTCTCTTTCTTGGTCATATCCATGCAGAAGTCGTTCTTTGCAGGACCGTTACCGGTAATCATCTGTCTCAGATAGAACACCTCATCTGCGCCCGGAATATACCAACCTTCGCCTAACTGCGTTGCCCAATACTCCAGTGGGAAGAAGGTAGCGGCATCAAGCTTGTTGTCTTCGCAGAACTGCAGGATAGCTTTCTGGTTCTCCTCACCTTGACCACCGATCTTCGGCAGCAACTCGCTCTCAATCTGTTTTTTCATCTTGCCGGGAACTTTCATCTTCTCTGCATATTTAATGAATGGCATCGGATATTTCAACTCAGGCATACCTTCCGGCAACTCAATGCCCTGTTTCTTCATGTACTTCTCGGCTTTTTTGTTTGCCTTTGAGTCAACACCTGTGAACTGCTCTTCCGTCAGCGCCGTTCCCGTCATATACAGACCATGTTCGCCTGACTCATCCACAAAAATAACTACTACCGGATAGCCATCTACGATAGCTGCATCACCGACTTCAATTGCTTGTGCTTTTGTAAAGATAGCGAGCAAACACAACAACGCCATTACAATTTTTTTCATGTGAGTTAAATTTTAAAATTGTGAGTATTCATTTTGGAGTTAATTTCCAGCTGCAAAAGTACAACATTTTTTTGAACCATGCAAGATTTTGCCCACAAAAATTTCAAAAAGTCCATATTTTTGTCTATTTTCACACCACAAAACTTGCATATATGCAATTTTTGTAGTAAATTTGCAGCCAAAAATAATTAAAACCTATTATTATGACTCCAAAACATTTTTTGATGGCAGTACTTTGCCTTGTTGGTTTTACGTCGGTAAGTTGTGATAGAGAGGTCCCCGATGATGCTACGTTTATAGAAGGTGGTTGGGAGATACAGACCGTAACAGTCGACAAGGTGGTGTATGCAGATTGGCATGGAAACACGTATGTGAGGGATAGCCTCTATACGCGAGAGTATAAGCCAGGAGAGGAGGCATGGCTGTTTAGAAATAACTATATCAGTGAGTGGCACTATTCTAACGAGGAAGGAGATTGGAATTCTACTTATTGTGATTGCTATCAGAAATATGTAGTAGAAGGAGAAGACGATATTTGGAGATTGTAGTGACGAGTGGAAGTACTATTCCCGGATACGAGGAATACACGTCTATCTCACGATATAAGGTTGAAAAAATCACCAACAAACATATGATATTATCGACCGTAAGCACGTTTTATATATCCGATTTAGAGAGCACCGTTGATGTACAGCAGGAATATACTTTCAAACGCCAAGATTCACTATTAAAATATATTCTTTCCCGTAGTGGTCTCTAAGATTAAAACTATACCATAACTTCCCCAAGGCAATCATTAGGGGTTGCCAATTCCAGTGACTAAAGAAAAAAATCTGCTCCTAAATTTGCATATATAAAAAAAAAGTTGTACCTTTGCAGCCGAAAACAAATTACGCAACTTGCGTAACGCAAAACGCGTATCATTATATTCAATTGAAAACGTTGCTGATATGATTGACAATCCTTTTCTGTTGTACGGCTATGAAGGTCCGGAGTATTTCTGCGATCGAGAGGATGAGACTCGCCAATTAGTTGAATCCATGCAAAATGGTACCAACCTAACATTAATCAGTCCTCGACGAATGGGCAAGTCAGGTTTGATTCACCACACGTTCCAATACATTAAAGAACATAATAGTGATTTCCGGTGCTTCTATATTGACTTGTACCCGACTCGCTCGTTGTCTGATTTTGTCAATTTGTTAGGCAAGGCCATCATCGGACAATTGGACACTCCCATCCAAAAGGCGGAAGGTTTTGTGATGAAGTTTTTCCGGAGTGCTCAATTAACATTCGGAGTCGACCCATACACCAATCTGCCTCAGGTTAGTTTGTCCTATGCGCCGCAAAACTCACAGCAGACATTAGAGGAGATTTTTGCTTACATGGCTCAATCCAACGTAAACTGCTATATCGCATTGGACGAGTTTCAACAGGTAGGAGAGTATCCGGAAGACAATGTAGAAGCCATCTTGCGTTCACTTTTGGAGCGAGTACACAATGTGCATATTATTTTTTCCGGCAGTAAGCAACATGTAATGGATGTGATGTTCTCTTCTCCGAAACACCCGTTCTATCGCAGTACAGAGCGAATGCAACTCGGTTCTTTGGACGAAGATAAATATTATGCCTTTGCTCATCATCATCTGCAGCAGAAAAATGTTAAACTCTCCAAGGAGATTTTCCATCAAGTATATACGATGACAGATGGCGTGACGTGGTATATCCAAGCTATTTTGCATCGTTTGTATCGGCTGTCAGATATTGAGGTAACAGAAACTGTTGTACAACAAGCTGTCGTTTCTATCATTCGGTCCGAGGAAGAGGATTACAAGAAGCAATACCATCATCTAACCCAAGTGCAAGCCATATTATTACGTGCTGTAGCAGCAGAAGGAGAAGTCAAGCAACCTACATCCGGACTATTTGTCAAAAAATACCATCTGCGTTCTGCGAGCAGTGTGCAACGAGCTTTGGCGTCTTTGGTAGAAGAAGAGTATCTCTATCCTACCGAAGAAGGCTATATCGTATACGACCGTTTTATGGCCATTTGGCTTAGAGGTTTAGAGTAAGTCCATATAGCTATTCTCGATTTATCAGTCTGGCATGGGACATTGTTCCGTGTCAGTTTTGTTTTTCAGTCTTTTTCAATAGGTCAAAAAAAAGGAACAAGCTGTCTTATCCTGAAATAAGTAGAGGGAAAAAATGCACAATGGAATGTTCAAAAATGGACAGGGGTGTCAAATGGAGTGAACAAATATAAAAAAAGAGAATAAAAATGAAAGAAAATGAAAAGAAAATTTGGTTATGTCGATTTTTTTTTATAATTTTGCAGTCGGTTTACAAATCTAAAAACACATTATACTATGAAGCAAATATCTACATATTCGAAGATGAAAGCGCACTTACTCACTCACACTCATATCTCCCGCATAACCCTTTATGCGGCTTTTTTGTTTATAGGGCTATTGTGTAGTGTTGGTGAGGCTTGGGGAGCAACTACTGCTAAAGTTAACGATGTCCTCTGGAAAGAAGCCTTTACTGGAACAACTACTGAGACAGGCGCTTTTTCTGCATCGAGCGCTAGCGATATTGCTGCGGCAGCAAATAGTTCTAAAGGAACATCCATGTTAGACAATGATGATATTTCCGGATTAAGTTATACAGCTTCAAATGTAATGTTGAGCTCCGCGAGCGGTGCTAACTGTGTTGGCGCGCACATTTGGCTTAAAAAGGAAACAGACGGTGTGTATTTTCAGGTGACAGGAATTCCACTATATGGAGCCACTAAGATTCGCATTATTTGGAATCAAGGAGGAGGATCATCAGTAACTGCTCAATACAAATTAGACTCTGGTGATTGGACTGATGGCAAAAGCACATCTTCTGCTGGCGCCGATATAACATCAGATGAAATTAGCACCTCGGGCAAAACCACTCTTGCACTAAAATTTACCAGAACAAACACTAAAACAAATGTTCGTTTGGATAGTTTGCGTGTTATTGTGACTGCTGTACCTGCTGCAGTAGCTCATACCGTAACTTTAATGGATAACAGTGCTACTCTTACCGAAGCTTCTCCAGGAGCCGGAGTTACATTGCCTTCTCGCTCTGGTTGTTCTGGCTACACTTTTGCAGGTTGGACCAAAACATGGGTGGCAGAACAATCCAGTTGGACCACTACCGCCCCAACAATTATTCCTGCAGGTTCTTATTCTCCAAGTGCAAATGAGAATCTATACCCTGTTTATACGAAAACTGAAGGAGGCGGAAGTGCTACGGCTTCGTCATCCACTATAACTGCAGCAACGACGTCTGCAGTTACATTAGAAACGGGAAAACCTATAACATACAAATGTTCCTCTTCTAACGAATATGGAGATCCAGCCCGAATCTATAAAAATAGCACAATTACGATAGCAGGGGCAACTATTACTGCAATTAGTCTAACGGGCGTTAGTGGCTATGCAATTTCCAATATGACAGCGAGCTCAGGAACACTGTCTACATCTGGCGATAATGGAAGTTGGAGTGGTTCTGCTTCATCTATTGTTTTCACGGCATCGACTGCTCAGGCTCGTGTAGATGCTATTTCGGTTACCTATACGGTACCATTAACTACTTCATACATTTCTGTTCCGAATTGCTGCACTTCACTGGGTTCAATAAATGGGTCGGTTAAGTGGAGCAACCCAACGGAAGCAAAAATTGGATGGCATAAGATAGCTAACGTAGCAAGTTGGACATTGAAATATCGAGAGCACGGAGATGGGGATTGGACTACTGCATGGAGCACCAAAGTCCCAGGAACGGATGCTGAGATCAGTATTACAGATAAAAGCGGAAGTAGTCCAGGTTCCAATGATTCTTGCTATGCAACTATCACTGGCTTAAGTTGTAACACCACGTACGATTTCCAACTATCAGCTACGGCTTCTAGTTCTTATTGCGACAAAGACACGACAATGGATAATAGCGGTTCGGGTTACAATTCCGGCAAATGGAGTGTAGAATACAATCTGACAAATGTATCCAAGACATCCGGACCGAATGCGGGAGCTAATGTATGTGGAGATTTCTCCGCAACTTTTGAAGCTGCTGCCGGATCGGCATTGCCCAACTCCATTACAGTAGTGGGAGCTAGTTCATATACATGGACAAAAGCCACAGGTTCTTTGAGCATCTCCGGAGCAAACATAACAGGCAACTTAACTATAACGATAGAAGGTGTTTGTACGGCTTTCTCTTTCCATACAGGCAACCATTCTTATGGAGGTTGGGTAACTAACAATTGTTTTGATGATGCCGATTGGGGTGCGTCAGACGATGCCATATGGGAAGGTGAGTTCCCTACTACTAATGCATACTACGTAGGTTGGCAAGGAAGTACTTCTACCTATGGTGAAGAATGGGCGATTGGAGGAATTAAGACTTACGATATTCCTACCGGACGTGCTTTGGGGTGGAATAGCGGCAACTATTACGAGAGTTATCCAGCTAATGCACTTGGAACATTCCACATTTATAAAAACAGCACTGATAAGAACTACTATCTTCGATTCAAGCCAGAAGCATATGTGTTGCGAACAGGAACAGATGGCACAAGTTGGACATCTACAGCGATGACAAAGTCGGCTTCGAATAATCATTATTATGAAACAGATTTTGTTACGTTAACCAGTACACTTATTAACGAGCACGCCTATGTAGCATTGAAAGCGAACAACGCAAACGGATATGTATGGTGTAACTTCAGTTCTGATGCAGTTGCCGAGGGAAACGTCAAAGTAAAGGATAGTCCGGGTGATGCTGATGGTAACTTCCGCGGTTCCGACCTAGCAGATGGAGATGCAGGAAAGTATGGTAAGTTCCGTATAGATATTACCAAAGATGCGAGCAACTGGAAATTAGCGTTTGTACCATTCTACCGTGTGACTTACAACGGAAGTGGCGCGAGTGGAAGTACAGATGCGAGTGCATATGTAGAGAAGGGTTCTACCATTTCTGCAGCTACTAATGGTTTTACAGTTCCAACGGGTAAATCATTTGCAGGCTGGGCAACAAGCGCGGACAATGCCGCAGCAGGCACGGTGGCTTATGCGGCAGGTGCAAGTGTAACGGTAAATGCGGACACCGAGTTGTTTGCAGTCTGGAGTTGGATTGATTATACTGTGACCGTTAATCAGTCTCCGAGCGTAGGATCTACCTTGACCGGAAGTACCTCGACGGCACATTACGGTGGACCTATCAGCATCTCAGCAACTGTGCCGGACGGATATTCCTTCGCCGGATGGACCACTTCTGATGGAGTAACGTTTGCGGATGCTACTTCGAACAGTACCAGTTTCACGATGCCTGCAAAGGATGTAACGGTACAAGCTAACTTCAAGAGAATCCATACGGTTACATGGTACGTAAACGGCAGTAGTTATAGTACCGGAGTGATGACTGGCAATACGAAAGTGATAGATGGCGAGAAGATCTCTGATGTACCGACTGCGCCTGATGACGAGACGTTGAATAACTGTGCGAACAAGTTCATGGGTTGGAGCGCAACTAATATCACAAAGGGAAGTCCTGTGACAGATGCTGACGATATAGAGGCTTTGGCATTGTTTACAGATAAGGCCGGTTCTCCGACGATTAGCGACGACACGGATTTCTATGCGGTATTTGCAGAAGATAATAGTGAAACTGATATCATTAACAATGCAGCTACAAGTGGAAATATAGGTACGGCTGCCGATAATTCATGGACAACTTTTACTATTACCGGTTCTAGTGGAGCACAGTACACCATTTATAGTCTTGGATTAAATAATGGATCACACGCGCTACAATGGAATAACAAAGGGTATCTATACTGTGGAACTGCTCCTACAAGTGGAAACAAACTTGCAAGTGTAAAGATAACAACCACTGCAAACAAAAGTATTGGTGTCTATGGTAGTACAACGGCATATAGTGCGAAGCCAACGGCGACATCCTTAACCACATTAAGTGCCACCTCTTCTGGAACCTCATATGACATATCTTCAACATATGGGTATTTAGGCTTGTTAGGAACAGAATCAAGCACTTCAATTACAGAAATTCGCATCACTTATGGAGGATATGAAAATTACGTCACCCAGTGTGCGGATAACCAAGTGCGTGTGACGTACGATTTCAATGGCGGAACAGGAACGGCATGTACGGAAGGCGTGACAACGAAGACTGCAAGTTATACCGTTTGTTCGACCGAGCCGGAGAAAGACTATTATGATTTCGCAGGTTGGAACGATGGCACGAGTACATATAGCGCAGGGGCAACGTATAACTTGCAAGCAACAACAGAGTTTACGGCTCAATGGACTCCGACGACCTATACCATCACCTATGTATTGAACGATGGCACAAACGATGAAGACAACCCTGCGACCTATACCGTCGAGACTTCGGACATCACTTTGAAAGATGCTACTAAGGGACACAGCCGTTTCGATGGATGGTTCACAGACAACGGCGTATGGTCTGAAGAAGTGACAACCATTTCTAATGGCTCGCACGGAAACATTACATTGTATGCAAAATGGACCGACCGAAATGAGATTAAGTTCTATGCAGACGATGACTTGTTAGAGACTATCTATCGAGCAAGCGATGAGAACTTGCAAGCATCTATAGATGGACAAGGTAGCAAGCCTTCAGATCCGAGTGCACCGAGTGCTTGTAGCAGCAAGGTGTTCAAGGGTTGGACTGAAACATGGTTCAACGATGAGACCGACACTGAGCCTGCGGATTTGAATGATGCAACCGGTACGAGAAGCGCAGACAAGACCTATTATGCCGTTTGGGCGACACAATCGGGAAGCGTTGGTAGTTACACCTACTCCGCGTATTCGACCACTTGCTGCGGCAAATCCGTGGAGGTAGATGGCGGTAGTCCGAGCAACGGAACGGTGACGTTTGACAAGTCATATGCATGGACCTGTAAGGGTGATCGCGAGATCGTGATGACGATTACTCCTGCGACAGGATACCAGTTACATACCTTCAGCGTAGCGACCGGCGACGGAAAGGTTGCAGCGAAGAGTATGAGTGCAGATGTCGCATTGGATAACAACAGCAGCGCTGCACAAGTGATCACTCTGACCTTCGCTAAGGATGCAGATGGCGCCTACGACGTAACGGCTACCTTCGCAGAGATGACAGTTACCAGTTGGGAGTGGACGTATAACAGTAGTGCCCTTCCTGATCCAATTGATGTATATGTGGGACAAAAGAAACAAATTGATGTGGTGATGTCGCCGAGCGGTGTATTATCTTCACACAAGAATAATAACTCATATACACATTCTGTTAACGCAACATATATTGCTAATCCCAACCGCGCCGGAGCTTACTTTACATTCGAAGGAAAAGCGGCGACTGAGTCTACACCGATTACTCTAACTCACAATGATGACACCAGTGAGCCGAAGGCGTTTGCCCTCACATTCAATGTGCGCGTAAAAGCATTGCCATTAGTTCATTTTGTAGATAATATACATAATGAGAGTTTCTCCGATGTAGTAGCAACAGTAAGTGTAGATAAGATGACGGTGAATATGGTTCAATCAACTCCGACGCATGCGGATGTGGATGTTCCGGGAAGCGGTAATAGTTGCGAGAAGACGCACTTGCACCTCATCGGCTGGATACGTAGCGACTACAGCAAAGTGGCAGCTTATATGGAGGGCATAGGTGACGCTCCAACAACAGATGAACTGCGAAATGCAGGCTCAGGATATTGGTTCACCCCGAACGCAGATATTAATGTGGAGACATATAATGGTAAGACATTCTATGCTGTTTGGGCAGTTGAGGAATAAGTTAATCGAATTGAATAATGAAAATTGAAATTGAAAGGAGATTTATTATGAAAACGAACAATACGATTATCAATTCGATGAAAAACTATAGTAAATATATCTGCATGTTCCTAATATTGGTAGGAATGAGTATCAATGCGTGGGGAGCGGAAAAGACGGGAACATTGGCCATGAATTCATCCGTATCATCACCAGTGGAAAATAATGGGGTGACATTTACTTGGTCTAGCAGTAATATTGTAGTCAATAATGGTGCCTCTTCTGGATTTAAGGCAAGTTCTGCCATGACGATAACGATTCCATCTGGCAAAAAACTTGTTGGAATAAGTAAGACGAATGGTAGCGGATGGGGCTCTGGGGCAACGATATATGTGTATACAGAGTCTGACAATACCGGGACAAGAATAGCCAGTATTGTAACTGGAACTAATTCCTATACCATTTCTTCTAACAATACCGGTACTACCTATTATCTGGAAAATTCAACGGCAAAAAATGCATGGATTACTTCGCTTAGCATTACATATTCTAATGCTTCTGCTTATAAAGTCACTTATAATGCAGAGAGCGGAAACTGCGAGACGGAATATGAAACGGAAGCAAGTGCCAATGCCGGTGTAACATTGCCAGAGGCCACTCCTTTAGATGATGATGCAGCGCTTGGATGGGGCTTCTATGGTTGGGCGACATCTGCTGTAGCTACTTCTACAGGGACTGCACCAACTATTGTTGGTAAAGCCGGAGACACTTATTATCCTGACGAAAATGTTACTTTGCATGCCGTTTATGCAAAAGGTGCATACACGAAGGTGACCAGCACAAGCGAAATTACCGTTGGAAGTGGAGAGAAATATCTGATTATGGGTTATGACAATAATTGTTCAGATGAAGGCTGTGGTATGTATGCAATGACTCATGAATCTTTTATTGACGGCTCAAACAACGAATATATGTACGGTTACCGATTAGGTGACGCTCCTTCTGACACATATAGTGCGGCTGCTGTTCGGGCAGAATGGCGATATGAAATTACAAAATCCACATCATACTATTATTTCCAAAATATTGCAACTTCTAAATATGTGGATACTGAATTAGCTTCAAATCGCATCTATGCAACGTCACTAACTGGCACTCATAAATATATAATTACTTTCTCGACTAATGGATACTGTACAATCAAGAACAATGCGACAACTTATAGTTATCCCTATTTAAATGTCTTTGATGGGGATGGTTCTTTTAGTAACGGTAGTTCCGGATGGGAGAAGATGATGATTTACAAAGAGACTGAAACGCCGAGATATTGTAGTGCCCCGAAGACAGTTAAAGTAGTGGCTTCGCCAGCAGCGGGTGGTATTGTAGATTTTTATTTGACCAGTACGGATGAGGAGGATTTTACGGATGCATTTGAGGATATTGCAGAGGCTGCCGCCAATGACGGTTATGAATTTCTTCGTTGGGAAACCAGTAATGCTACCAATGCAAAATTCTCGGATGGCTCAGCATATACATTGACTACTTCTACGAATGATGACCCAGAGTTCAAAGCTACCGGTTCAGCAATACTGACAGCATATTTCTATAAACAATGCGCAGTAACTTATACGCTGACTGGTTTAACGAAGTTAACCGGAGTAACGACAGTCACAGCTGCGGTTAATGCTTCCGGCTTTAGCGCGACGTTTAGCGTGAATGCTCACTACCGCACTACTCCGCTGACATGCTCTGTTACGATGGGCGGCAGTACATTAACGGAAGGCTCCGGGAATGATTACACATGGGATGCGAGCACAAAGACACTTACTTTCCCTGCAGCAACAGACATCACCGGAGATTTGGTCATTACCATTTCTGCGGAGCACATGGGATATACCAAGTATGCGTTCTCTTGCTCTGAGCTGACCTTGACACCGGTTTTGGCGACGGCAAGTACGCCGATATTTATTACGTCGGCAGCAAGTAAGATGGTACGTTCGCAAGATAAGATAGAGATTTCAGGTAGTGGTCTAACACCAAGCACAACTTTGACGTTCACTCTAAGCGATCCGAAATTAGCTGATAAATTTGCTATTAAGAAAGCAGATGGTACAGCATTAGCAACAGATGCCAGCGGTGCAATAGAAGAAGACGCGTATATCTATTATACTCCGGGCGCAGGCGACACGAGTGATGGTTTGGATAAGTTGGAGTGGATTACTGCGAGCGTGAGCGGAGCAAAACCCATCACCAAGAAGTTGGAACAAAGCATCATCGGTCGTCACCTGCCTGCAGATTTTGTGATTGCAGGAAAAGTAGGCAATAAGTGGTATGCATTGCCTTCTAATATGGCATCGACCGGTACACCAGCTCCTTCGGAGATAGCTGTGGATAATATCAATAATCCCAGTATTGCTTACACAGATGCAAGCAATATTTATGGATTAGAAGGACCTACTACCAGCGGAGGAGGAAATAATATAGCAAGCGGATACGGACAATACGTTCGTTTGACGATGAGTATTAATGATGGTAATGAACCTGCAGGTCCGGCTCCATTGTTCGGATCATCAAGTACAGCTCCTATAGGAAAAAGCGATAATGCCAAAGCGACAAGTAATTTGAGCGCAGGTTATTGGTGGGAATTGAAACAAACGAACACCAGTATTACCAATCCTCAAGATGCAAAATACACTATTAAGTGCGCAAACAATAGTAGTACGTTGAGCATCAAGAATAGTCCATTCCAATGGGGACTCTACGCGAGCGGTGTAGAAGAGCTGCGTATGATACCGGTTTCTCCTGTATCCATTGTCTTCAAGGTGGCAGAAGCATCGGTTGTTGAATGGGGACAACATAAGGCGATTGTTGAGTTTGACAACTCCAGTATGATTGCGCATTATGCAAAGGCTACATTAAACGACGTGACAGTCGAGAATATCGCACTTAATCAGACGCGCACAAGTGTCTTAAGCGGTACTACAAAGTACAACTACACGATGGACTTTGGCAGCATTGATTTTGCTGCATTGACCAGCAATGGAGCAGCGCTGCTAATTCTGTGGTACGATATTTTAGACAATTTGGTAGGCGCAAGTAATATCACCGTGCCGAAGATTGTAGCAAGCAACATTACGATCAACAAAGCAAATTATCCTCTTAAGAGCGATTGGAATACGGAAGTGCATGTATTACCGGGTAAGACAGTGACGGTTGATGCAGATTATAGTCCAAACCCCGATGTGACCATAAAGGAACTGAATATCTATCCGGGCGCGACGGTGGTCGCTTCGACTGGAACGCTGATTGCTACCAACCTGGTATTGCGTAACGGCTGGACGCGTGCAGGAGAAAAGGAATATAACGTAGCACGCCTGCAAATCAAGGCAACAGCCAACTTGACGCACACGAACGCATATTTGGATTGGTACATTGACAACGACCAGTTCTACCCCGTTGCCGTTCCGTTCCCTGTCAAAGTAAGTACTATCACTTACCTCAACACAAAGAACACTGTGACCTACGGTGGTACGGACAGCGCTATTCGTTTCCGCTACTTCGATGGAGCGAATCGAGCAGCCGGTAATAGCGGAAACTGGAAATACTACGGTGCAGCCGGATGTACTGCTCTGCCAGATACGTTAAAACCGTCAATGGGCTTCGCTATGGCCGCCAAACGTCCTGGAGGAAAAGCATTCTCCATCGTACGCATGCCGATGACGTTTACTAACGAATGGACAGCTCTTGGCGAACAAGGATCGGCTACAGTAGATGAAGTACCGTTACGCAAAGACACCGTACACGTCTATGCCTACGGAAACGACAAGACCGCAGAATGGAATAAGGGTTGGAACTTGATCGGAAACCCGTATATGGCAGTCTTCCACGGAGATGATGATGATAGCGAGGAAGGTATATACGGCAAGATATTGGCTGTTTCCAAGGTGAATGAGGAGGGAGGTGAAAAACTACGCTACGTCACGATCCCGAACTCCAGTTTCACAGACTATGCGCAAGTGCAGTATAAAGATACATTGTTGAAACCTTCAAGCAGTTTCCTGGTTCAAGTCAAAGATACAGGCCGATTGGAGTTCAGTAACTCGAAGATAGATAAGCCAACTGCGCCGGCACGCTACACCGCTACGCCGACAAAGGCGCCGGAACAAGAGGCATATATCCGCTTGAGCTACGAAGGCGGTAGTGACCAAATGGGTCTGATTATTGGCGAGGATTACACCGCAGCCTACGAGACCAATGCCGATCTGATGAAGATGCTTGGCGAGGAACAGAATACGTTGAAGACGTATATGATGTATAACGATGTGGAGATGGCGTATGTGGCGATCAACGAAGACTTGGCAAACGAGTGGATACCGATAACGGTACGTATTCCGGAGACGGGCGAGTACACCTATTCGTTAACCAGAGCAAGCGAGATAGACAATTTGGAAGGTGTTTATCTCATCGACTACGAGACCAACACCGTTACCAACCTCATTGAGAGCAACTACTCGTTCGTAGCAGATGAAGGAACAATAGACGATCGCTTTGCTATCAATGCTATTGTAGGTAGGCACGAGACACCGACGGATATCGATATCATCAATGCCGGAGGGGACGTCAAGAGCGACAAACCGGTTAAGTTCATATACAATGATAAAGTATTTATCCTACATAACGGCGTCGTCTATGACTCGACGGGTAAGAAAGTGCGGGAGATTAATAGATAATCTCAATTTATGATTTAAAATTTAAGATTTAAGATTTTAGAGATTATGAATGCATTGAGATATATATTGAGTTTGATTGCAATACTGAGCGTGGTAAGCGTAAGTGCTGCTACGTACGGAAAACCCTACCAGCCGCAACGGCAAGGAAGCCGGTACGCGATGAACTATTCTCAAATGCCGACTCAATCGATGAGTACCTTGAATGCATCAATGATGAATTCGGGTTCGGCGCTACCTATGGCCGCTGTAACTGGCACGACAAGCGCAGATGACTATACCTCACCGAGCAGTAGACCAAGGCGTGTCGGAGAGTACGATGATTGGGAAGATGATGAGACAATAGAGATGGAAGAGCCGCCCAGCCCTCTCGGGGATGAAGTACTCCCTCTGATGCTGCTTGCGATGATGTATGCCGCATGGATAGCGATAAAGCGCCGTAGAAAGGCCAATAGCTAAGCGCTAAGAGCCAAGAAAGAAGCCCATCAGCGGGCTTCTTTTTGTATCTCCTCCAAAGTAAATCCTCTTTGGGCGAGGAAACGGAGGAGTTTGTCGGGGGCGTCGGTGCGGCGCGAAGCGATGAGGGCGCGGAGGTTCTTGCGGTACTGCGCTTCATCGATATCCGCAAGCGCCGCGCGGATAGCCGACTCCGGGAGTTCAAGGGCCCGTAAACCGGCTTGGATCTTGATCCGCCCCCAAGACTGATATGCCACTTTATCATGGACATACGCGCGGCAGAAACGGTCGTCGTTGAGGAAGTCATTGGCATAGAGACTCTGCTCGATCTGATCGAACAAATCTGTCGGCGCGCCCCATTCGTATAACTTACGTCGCACGTCCGCTGCACAGTGCTCCGAGCGGGCACAATATCCTTCAGCCTTGTCACGCCATTCGGCCTTCGATAATTCGCGCTTTTCCATAGATGTCTTTTGTGATGTGTATGTCCGTATAACCCTGTTCTTCTAACAAGGCCTTCATTTGTTCGCCAAAAGCCTCATTTATCTCGAAGAATAAGTATTTGGGTGTATGGTGTACGGTGTATGGTGTACGGGCGAAGAGCTCAGCGATATGTCTGTAAAAGCGTAAGGGATCGGTGTCGGGAACGAAGAGTGCAGACGCCGGTTCATAGTCCAAAACATTCGATTTCATCGAGGATTTTTCGCACTCACAGATGTAGGGAGGATTGCTAACGACTACGTCGTATTGGTGATTGGTGATTGGTGATTGGAGATTGGAGATTGAAGATTGGAGATTGAAGATGTCTGCTACTTCGAACTCCACTTCCAGACCGTTTCGTTTTGCATTCTCGCGGGCCACTTCGATGGCTTCGGGCGAGATGTCGATGCCTGTTACCTGCCACCAGGGATGGGCTTTCTTGAGAGCGAGGGCAATACAACCTGTGCCGGTGCCGATATCTAGGATCCGGCAATTTGAGATTTGAAATTTGAAATTTGAAATTTTCTCCACCAACTCGGCTGTTTCGGGACGGGGAATGAGGGTGGCGGGAGTGACTTTGAGATCCAGTCCGCACCATAAAGTGTGCCCGAAAATATACTGAATGGGCTCAAAATGCAATAATCGTTCGATTATTGCGTCGATTTCTTGCGTATGTGGCAAAAAAGCAGTATCTTTGTCGCCGAAAAGAATTTGAGTGCGAGTTTGACCCGTCAATTCCTCAATGATCCACCAGGCCAGAGACTGCGCCTCATCCGAATCATAGACGGCTTCCAACTGACGTTGGATATTGGATATTTGAGATTTGATATTTGTCATTTGCGCTGCAAAGGTACTGCTTTTTTTTGAAATAGACAAATTTTATTGTATGGAAGATATAAAATATATTGAGCGTTGCATCGAATTGGCCCGCAGAGGTGAGTATTTCGTAGCGCCGAATCCGATGGTAGGAGCGGTATTGGTGCACAGCCGCAAGGCGAAGATCATCGCCGAAGGATGGCACGAGCGTTTCGGTGAGGCACATGCGGAAGTGAATTGTTTTCGCCATTTTGACCGGTCGTATAACCAGGACGTGCCGATGTCTGAGTGCACGTTGTACGTCAACCTCGAGCCCTGTTCGCACTACGGCAAGACCCCTCCTTGCGCGAAGATGATTATCGAACGCGGCATCTGGCGTGTGGTGGTGGGACTGTTAGACCCCAACCCGCTGGTAGCAGGCAAAGGCGTGCAGATGCTTCGCGATGCCGGTATAGAAGTGGAAGTAGGAGTAGGCGAAGAGTTATGCAGGGATTTGAATAAACGTTTCCTGTGTTTGCACGAGAAACACCGGCCGTATGTGATACTGAAATGGGCGCAGACGGCAGATGGGTTCGTGGACAGAAAGCGGGTTACGGGTTACGGGTTACCGGTTACCGGAGAGCATCTGAATGGTGCCTTGGCGATATCGACGCCGGAGACGAAGAAGCTCGTGCATAAGATGCGGGCGGAGAATATGGCGATCATGGTAGGCACGAACACGGTACTGCTCGATAATCCGCGGCTCCTCAATACGCATTGGGAAGGACGTAGCCCTATCCGTGTAACCTTGGACAGACATAACCGGATACCTGCCGACGCGCGGATCTTCTATGACGGCATCGAGACGATCGTCTATCGTGACCGCACCGACTGGTCGTTTGTGTTGGAAGACTTAGCGAGCCGTAATATCCATTCGATCTTAGTGGAAGGCGGCCCGACCTTGCTCAACCATATCCTTGAGACCGGTCTCTGGGACGAGATCCATGTAGAAGTCGCGCCTGAGTTGACGATAGGCGAAGGAGTGGCGGCACCGCAGGTCACTTTGCCGGATAGGTATGAAGAGGTGGACGGGCATAGATTATATGTAATTGAAAATTTAAGATTTAAGATTTAAAACGTCTTAGCTAAAGCACGATTATTTTGATAAAAGTTATCAAAATCTTGCATATATGCAAAAAAAGTAGTATCTTTGCACGCTTTTTGTATGAATATGAAAACGAAGATAGTGGTTTATGCCTTGTTGGCGAGTTGGATGCTGGTGGGTTGTGCCGCGTATGAGAAGAAGAATCAGTCGGGTGCAGCTGTGGAGTTGAACGGTCAATATATCTACCGCTCGACGCTGGACTCGCTGACGCTGGGCCTGAGTCCCGAGGACAGTATGCGTGTGGCGCAGCAGTATATCAGTCAGTGGGCCAAGGATGTGCTTGTTTATGACAAAGCGCAGGCACACAAACAGCAGGGTATCGAGATGATGGTGGCTAACTACCGCCGTTCGTTGTATGTACAGGCGTACGAACAGAGCCTGATTGAAAAACGCATGCCGAAGACGATCATGGACTCCACCATCGTGCAGATATACCAGCAGATGCCGGACCGTTTTCGTTTGGATGAGAGTATCATGAAGGGTATTCTGGTGGTTGTTCCGAACGATGCACCGAATATCGACAAGTTACGCAAGTGGCTGGAGGAGCAGGAGATGGATAACATCGAGAAATATGCGTACCAGAATGCGCAGGGGTATGAGCTGTTTGATGACAAATGGCTTACGACCAGCGATATGATTCGCCGTATCCCGATTGAGCACGCGGAACTGGAGACACGGCTTAAGACCAAGAACCGGATCGAGGTAGCGGATAGCTTGCGCACGTATATCCTGGAGGTCACAGAGAAATGCCTGAAAGGCGAACAGATGCCGCTCGACTATGCGCGTCCGGAGATCGAACAAGTGGTGCTCAGCGCACGGCAAGTCGAGTTCCTGCAGAAAGAGCGCGAACGGCTCTATAACGAAGCGATACAAGAGAAAAAAATTATTTTTTTCTAATTTGAGATTTGATATTTGAGATTTGATATTTGAGATTTTATGAAGCGATATAGTTTAATTTTGTTTTTGGCTTTGAGCCTGAGTGCGTATGCGGATCAGGTGATAGACGAAGTGATCTGGGTGGTAGGCGACGAGGCTATCTTGCGCAGCGAGGTAGAGGAAGAGCGTCTGCGTGCGCAATATGAAGGGCAAGCCGTTCCGGGTGATCCCTATTGTTATTTCCCTGAGCAGATAGCGATTCAGAAGTTGTTCCTGCACCAAGCCATCATCGACTCGGTGGAGGCCAATGAGTCTACGGTGAGTCACCAGGTGGACATGCGTCTGAACTACTACATCAACCAGATCGGATCGAAAGAGAAGATGGAGGAGTATTTCCGCAAGACGAGTTCGGAGATCCGCGAGGAGATGATGACATCGGTGCGTAACCAGATGATCATCCAGCAGATGCAGCAGAAGTTGACAGAGCATATCAAGCCGACGCCGGCTGAGATACGCCGTTATTACAACTCGTTGCCCGTTGACTCGCTGCCGATGATGCCGGCACAGGTGGAGGTGCAGATACTCAGTTTTGAGCCGGCAGTGCCGGTAGAGGAGACAGAGCGCGTGAAGCAACGTCTGCGTGAGTTCACAGAGCGTGTACAGAGCGGTTCGGCGGACTTCAGCATGTTGGCTCGTCTCTACTCGGAGGATACGGAGAGTGCTAAGCGCGGCGGTGAGTTGGGCTTTGTCGGTAAGGGTCAGTTAGTGCCCGAGTTCGCAGAGGTGGCGTTTAACCTCAACGACCCCAAGCGCGTGAGCCGTATTGTGCAGACCGAGTACGGATACCATATCATCCAGCTCATCGAGAAGAAAGGTGAGCGAATCAACTGCCGCCATATCCTGCTGCGTCCTCGTATCAGCGCGACGGACAAAGTGCGTTCGATAGAGCGTCTGGACAGTATTCGTCAACTGATCCTGGCAGACAGTCTTCAGTTCGAGCAAGCCGTTCTGCGTTTCTCGCAAGACAAGAACACGGTGATGAATGCCGGTCTGATGATCAACCCTAATACGAACAGCAGTAAGTTCGAGTTCCAGGACCTTGCGCCGGAGATCGCCAAACAGATCTATAACCTCAAGGAGGGAGAGCTGTCGCAACCGTTCGTGATGATGGACCAGACCAAGAACCGCGAGGTGTGCGCTATCGTGCGGCTCAAGAAAAAGACGGATATCCACCGCGCTAACCTCACCGATGACTTCCAGACCGTCAAGTCGATGCTGGAGGCTAAGTTAGGTGCGGAGTTCATACACGACTGGATCATCCAGAAGCAGAAGAAGACCTTTGTGCAGATTGACCCCGAGTGGCAGAACTGCGAATTTGAATTCCCGGGATGGGTACACTGATCCTCATATTGCTTCAGACGATGGTGTATCTGCAGCGAGCAGATAACTTGAGTTTTGACCAAAAACGTATCGCCGATGCGCAGATCGTCAAAGGTGATGTGGTCTTTCGTCATGACTCGGCGCTGATGTATTGCGACAGCGCCTATTTCTACGAGAAGACGAACTCGCTGGACGCTTTTGGGCATGTGCGGTTGGTGCAAGGCGATACGTTGAAGGGTTATGCGGATAAGATTTTCTATGACGGCAATAAGAAGCTCGCGCGTATGCGCTATCATGTGCGCATGGTGCACGGGGCGCCGAACGAGAATCCGACGATACTGACTACGGACAGCTTGAACTACGACCGTGCAGCAGGGGTGGCGTATTACTTCACCGGCGGACAGGTCAGGGACTCATTGAACACCCTGACTTCGGTGCGCGGCAACTACCGGCCGAAGACCAAACAGGCGGTGTTCAGTAAGAAGGTGCGGTTGGTGAACGACCGTTTTGTGCTGACAAGCGACACCCTCTTGTACAACACCGAGACGAAGATAGCGGATATCGTCAGCCCGACAGAGATCCTCTATGAGCAGGAGACGGACATCCACTCGTCGCTGGGATGGTACAACACCCAAACGGAGCACTCGATGTTACTGGACCGATCGGTGGTGCATCATGAGAACGGAAGGGTTATGACAGGTGACACGATCTACTACGACAAGAAACTGGGTTTCGGTGAGATCATGGGGAACATGGTGATGCAGGACTCTGCGCAGGAGGTGACGCTGTACGGACAATACGGGCAGATGTGGGAAGAGAACAGCCGGGGTTATGCGACGGACAGCGCGCTGATGATCGATTGGTCGGACATGGATCATCTGACGCATATACACGGTGACACACTCTTCACGGAGGAGTTACATTTTATAGACAGCACGATGCGAGACAGCACGTTTCGTCGCGTACGCGCCCACTATGGCGTGCGGGTCTATCGGGATGACATGCAGATGACCTGTGACTCGCTGGTGTATATGGGTTCCGATTCGACGATACACCTCTATATCAAACCGATATGCTGGAGTGAGAACCAACAGATATCCGCCGACAGTATGGTGGTGTATCTGGTGAACGGAGAAGTGGATCATGCGGTAGGTAACGGCAGTGCGCTGTGCGTGATGGAAGATACACTGACGTATTTTAACCAGATGAGCGGCAAGGAGCTGACGGCATATCTGGTGAAGGGAGAGGTGAAGATCATCGATATCAGCGGAAATGCGTTGACGATCTATTACCCCAAGGAGAGTAATGGCGATTATGTGGGGCTCAACACCACCGAGAGCAGTTATATCCGCATGTATATCGAGAAACAGGAGATACACCATATCCGTTTCACGAACGAAACGACAGGTGTCCTCTATCCGATGGATCAGATACCGAGCGGTGGGGACCGGTTAGCGCTCTTCTTCTGGGCCAATGACATCCGCCCGACAGGACCGGAGGATGTATTTCGCAGGACGAAATAATTTGAGATTGGAGATTTAAGATTTTAGATTTATATGAAAAAAAGTATTTTTGTTTTATTAGCGGCAATGCTGTCTCTGAGTGCTTTGGCAGCCGATCTGCCTAAGCAGGGTTTTGGTATTCAGATCGGTTGGGCACAACCTATCCTGCGTCTGAACAGCCCGAACAACCCCGCTACCCAGAAAGACTCGCTGAGTGTGGTGACACAGCTGAACGGTTTTAAGGTAGGTGTGGTGTATGACGGCAGTTTCATCAAGGGTTTTGGTGCTTCGATAGGTCTTAACTACACCTTCGGAGCGTCTAACAGCGGTTGGAAAGCGGCCGGTACAATCGCTGACTATCCGCGTAGCCGCCAACTGATTACGTACAATGAGTTGGAGGTGTTTGTAGATTGGCAGTATAAGTTCGAAGTAGCCAAAGAGACCTATCTGATGCTGTATACCGGTCCTACAATCCAGTGCGGATTGACCCTTGACATGCGTTCGGACAGACAAGTGGATTATGACTCGCCGATAGACTATGCTTACTACAGCGGTTATAAATCCGACGAACCAAATGAGAGTTTCACGCGTCTGAATGTGACCTGGGGTCTGGGTGCAGGCTTCCAGTACAAGCGTTATTTCCTGCGTGGTGGGTATGACTTCGGTCTGATCAATCCGTTTGCCAACAAGCAGTTCATTAATCCGGCGACAGGCGAGGCGATGGACCGTTACACACGCGGACGTCTGGACCAGTGGTCCATTAAGATCGGTGTTTATCTCTGGTACGAAAAATGATACCCAAAGAAACCATAGACCGAATCTTCGCAGCGGCTAAGATAGAAGAAGTCGTGAGCGATTATGTAACGCTGCGCAAACGCGGGGCGAACCTGATCGGACTCTGTCCTTTCCACAACGAGAAGACAGGTTCGTTTACCGTCAGTCCTTCCAAGGGTATCTATAAGTGTTTCGGTTGCGGTGCGAGCGGCCATGCGGTAGGCTTTATCATGGAGATAGAGCAATGCTCGTTCGTAGAGGCCGTCAAACAACTCGGTAAGAAATACCATATCGAGGTGGAAGAGCGCGAGATGACGCAAGAAGAGCAGCAACGGCAGGATAATCGCGAGTCGATGTTTGTGGTTAATGATTTCGCTAACAAATGGTTTCAACAACAACTCTGGGAGACGGAAGAAGGCAAAGCGATCGGTCTGGGCTATTTCCGTGAGAGGGGACTGAGGGACGATATCATCCGTAAGTACCAACTCGGTTATTCGCCGGAGAAAGGTAATCCTCTGGCGGCTGCCCTCAAAGCCAAAGGTTTCAAGGAGGAGTTTATCACCAATGATGTGGATACGAAGATCGGTGTCGGGGTAGTTGGAAAGAGTGAGGACGGGCGGTTGTATGACCGTTTTCGCGACAGGGTGATGTTCCCGATCTTTACGGTCAGCGGTAAGCCTGTAGCCTTCGCCGGACGTATCCTCAAGAAGAAAGACAATGTCGGTAAGTACGTTAACTCCCCGGACTCGTTGATCTACTCGAAGACGAACGAGCTCTATGGCCTTTTCCAAGCCAAGCAAGCGATCTCGCGGGCGAACATGTGCTATTTGGTGGAAGGCCAGATGGATGTTATCTCGATGCATCAGTCGGGCATCGAGAATGTGGTGGCCAGTGGAGGTACAGCCCTCACCAAGCCGCAGATACGCTTGATACAACGCTTCACGAACAATATCACCGTGCTCTATGACGGCGATGCGGCGGGTATCCATGCGGCGCTGCGCGGTATCGATATGTTCCTCGAAGAAGGCTTTAACGTCAAGGTCGTACTGCTGCCGGACGGCGAAGATCCCGACAGCTACGCACAGAGTCATGACTCGACCGAGTTCATTCGTTATATAGAAGAGCACCAGACGGATTTCATTCGCTTCAAGTCCTCTTTGCTCAGTCAAGACGCCGGGGACGACCCGCAGAAAAGGGCGGCCCTCATCAAAGATATCACAGCTTCAATCGCTATTATCCCGGATATGATCACACGGCAGGTCTATATCAAAGACAGCGCCGAACGGCTGCATATGAGTGAGCGGGTACTGACCAATGAGGTCATCGCGCTGCGCAAGAAACGCGCCGTAGAACGGGAAAAGGCCAAAGAGCAGCAAGAGCAGATAGCCGCTGTAGAGACAACCCAGAGTTCTCCGAGTACTCCGCATACTCCGAGTACTCCGAAGGCCGCCCAAGAACCCAAGTCAGCATTGGAGCAGAACTATTACAACTTGATTCAACTGGTGGTGCGGTATGGCGAGCGACCGATCGTGGTGGAGGATACGACGTACACGATAGGTGAGGTGATTATCTATACGCTCGAGGAAGACGATATCCAAGCTCCGAAGCCTGTCTATCAAATCCTGATAGATGAGTTCAAGAAGCATTACCAAGACCCGGGCTTCAAGGCAGAGTCATTCTTTAAGTTTCATGCGAACCCCGAGGTGAGTGCGCTGGCTGTGGATATGATTGCCGAGAAATACCAATTCGCTACGCCGGACAATGAGGAGCGCATGGGAGAACTGGTGACGCAGTTGCTGTACGAGATCAAACTGACGGTCATCAACCAACAGATAGAGGAGTTGGAGCGTAACCTCAAAGAGGCACAGCGAACAGGTAACTGGGAGTACCAGGTGGCACTGCTCAAGCATCAACCGGAACTGCTGGCGCAACGAAATGAGATCTGTAAACTGTTAGGCAATAGAATCATCAACGTCTGAAATCTCAAATTTCAAATCACCAATTTTAAATCTCAAATATGCTTTTCCAAAGCATCATATACGGTCCTATTCACAGCCGGCGCTTGGGTACGAGCCTGGGCGTCGAACTGATGCCGCTGGAGCATAAGCTGTGTACGTTCAACTGCGTCTATTGCGAGTGCGGTTGGAACGAGCGTGTCTTGCATCCTCAGTTGCCTACGCGCGAAGAAGTGCGTGCGGCGCTGGAGGCCAAACTGAAGGAGGGGCTTGCTTTAGACGTCATCACATTCTCCGGCAACGGTGAACCGACCCTTCATCCGGATTTCTTGGGCATCATACAAGACACGATCGCGTTGCGGGATCAGTACTGCCCGCAAGCCAAGGTGTCGGTGCTCTCCAACTCCACACAGTTAGGTCGTTCGGATGTCGTACAGGCGCTGAGGTGTTGCGATAACTGTATCCTCAAACTGGACGCAGGTACGGACACGATGATGCGGCGTATTGACCTGCCGGTGAACGAGCACCTGACAGTTGCGCAGGTCATCAACTGGCTCCAACAGTTCGATGGAGACTTTACCTTGCAGACTTGTTTCCTGCGCGGCGAACATGAGGGTTACCGGATCGATAACACCACACCCGAAGAGCTGGAGGCTTGGTACAAGGCGGTGGAAGTCCTGCATCCGAAACAACTGATGATTTATGTCATTGACCGCAAGACACCCGAGGAACATCTGGAGAAGATCCCCCGCGAAGAGATGGAGCGCATTGCCGCACCGCTTCGGGAAAAAGGCTACGAAGTGATCATTTCCGCTTAACCGTTATTGATACCATGAAGATCCTTGTTGCACCTTTGAATTGGGGACTTGGTCATGCCAGCCGTTGTGTACCGCTGATTAGGCGGTTGCTGAACGAAGGTCATGAAGTCATCTTAGGGGGTGACGGGGAGAGTCTGACACTGCTTCGCAAACATTTTCCTAAACTGAGATATACCTATCTGGCTCCGCTGAACTTGCGTTACAGCAATGGCAACCGTCAAGTGTGGGCTATCGCCAAAGCCCTGCCGAAACTGGTCGTGTGGGCGATGAAAGACCATATGATGCTGCAAGCCCTTTTACAAGAAGAGCATATCGATCAAGTCATCTCCGATAATAGGTTTGGGTTATATAGTAAGCAAAGTGAATGCGTCTATATGACCCACCAACTGTATATTATGCTCCCGAAAGGCTGGCGTTGGGCAGAGAAGATCGCTTCGCGCCTGCACGCACGCATATATGCGCGATATAATAAGGTGTGGGTGCCGGACTATGAGGAATACGAAAAGAGTTTGGCGGGAGAGCTGAGCCACCCTCAAATCTCAAATCTCAAATCTCAAATCTCCAATATCGAATATATCGGGCCGCTGAGTAGGTTTCAGAATATTCCGATTAATCCGAATACTCCGAATACTCCGAATACTCAGAATACTCCGAACTATGATGTGGTGGCAGTCTTGAGCGGGCTGGAGCCGCATCGGACGATGCTGGAGAAAGAGATCAAAGCGCGCTATCAGGATTCAGACAAACAGGTGCTTGTGGTGCAAGGACTGATGAACCGACCGAACACGAAGATGAAGCGCGCGAACATCACCACGGTGCCTTATCTGGACGATGAAACCTTAGCGCAGGCCCTTAGGAACGCGCGTCATATCATTGCCCGTTCGGGCTACTCCACGATCATGGATCTGGAGGCGCTGGGTGTGATGGATAAAGCCGAACTGATTCCTACTCCCGGACAACCGGAACAAGAATATTTGTCACTTTGGGTACGCAGAAAGTAGAAAAAATGTGTAAAAATTGACATTTGCTTGCATATATGCAGAAAAAGTTGTAACTTTGCAAGCTTTTTACATAGAATGTAAAAAATCAAAACGAATAATAATTGATAAAAATATATTAAATTATGAGCAAAGTAACCGTTGTAGGCGCAGGAAACGTAGGTGCTACTTGCGCGAATGTGTTGGCCGTAAATGAGGTGGCTAACGAAGTATGTCTTATTGATATCAAAGAGGGTTTTGCTGAAGGTAAAGCCATGGATATCATGCAAACGGCTCAGTTGATGGGCTTTGACACCGTGGTGGAGGGTGTGACGAATGACTACAGCAAGACCGCTGGTTCTGACGTAGTGATCATCACTTCCGGTCTGCCCCGTAAGCCGGGTATGACCCGCGAGGAACTGATCGGTGTGAACGCAGGTATCGTAAAGAGCGTTTGCGACCAGGTATTGAAGTACAGCCCGAATGCTATCCTTGTTGTGGTTTCCAACCCGATGGATACGATGGCTTATCTGACTTTGCACGCACTCGGTCTGCCGCGTAACCGCGTGATCGGTATGGGTGGCGCATTGGATAGCGCACGTCTGAAATACTTCCTGAGCCAGGCTCTCAAGTGCAACGCTAACGACGTAGACGGTTTCGTAATTGGTGGCCATGGTGACACGACGATGATTCCGTTGACGAGCTTCACGACCTACAAAGGTATCAACGTTCGCGAGTTCCTCAGCGAGGAAGAGCTGGAGAACGTAGTGAAGAGCACGATGGTAGGCGGTGCTACACTGACCGGTCTGCTTGGAACAAGCGCTTGGATGGCTCCGGGTGCAGCTGCTGCATCGGTAGCAGAGGCGATTATTAAGGACCAGAAGAAGATGATTCCTTGCTCTGCAGCCCTCGAAGGCGAGTATGGCATGAAGGATATCACGATCGGTGTACCGTGTATCATCGGTAAGAACGGTATCGAGAAGATCCTGGAGCTGAACATCAGCGACGAAGAGCGCGCTAAACTGCACGAGTCTGAGGCAGCTGTTCGTAAGACCACCGCTATCCTGAAAGAACTCAACGTTCTTTAACCATTAACCGTTAACCATTTAACCATTCATATGGATCTATTCGAAAAATGTGACCATTTTGAGACGCTAAAGCAGGTTCGTAAGCTCGGCATCTACCCGTATTTCCATGAGTTGGAGAGCCGTCAGGCACCGGTAGTGCAGATGGAGAACCACCGTGTGATCATGTTGGGTAGTAACAACTACCTGGGATTCACGGAGAACGAAGCGGTCATCAAAGCGGGTCATGCAGCATTAGACAAATACGGTACAGGTGTGAGCGGTAGTCGTTTTCTGAACGGCACACTCGACCTGCACCTGCAGTTGGAGAAAGAGATCGCGGAATTTACGGGTTACGAGGAGTGTATGACCGTTTCGACGGGTTTCCAAACCAACTTAGCCATTATCTCGGCCATTGCCGGTAAGGATGATTATATCCTTAACGACCGTGAGAACCACGCTTCTATCTATGACGCTTGCCGTCTGAGTTATGCCAAGGTGTTGCGTTATCGTCACTCGGATATGCTCGACCTGGAGCGTCAGTTGAAGTCTATTCCTTCGGAGGCAGGTAAGCTCATTATTACCGATGGTGTGTTCTCCATGCGCGGCGATATCTGTAAATTGCCGGAGATCTGCGCGTTGGCCGAGAAATACGGTGCACGTGTGATGGTGGACGATGCGCACGGTTTCGGTGTTCTGGGCCCGGGTGGTCGCGGTACAGCCGCTCACTTCGGTCTGACCGACAAAGTGGATATCACGATGTTGACTTTCTCGAAATCGTTGGCTTCTATCGGCGGTTGTATGCTGACTTCGCACCGCGTAGCCGATTGGCTGCGTCACGTGAGTCGTCCGTTCATCTTCTCCGCTTCTATCACCCCGTGTTCGGCCGCTACAGCGCTTGAGGCTTTGCATCAGCTCATCCTCGATCCGGAGCGTCCGACGCGTCTGATGAACATTGCCAAGTATTTCCAGAAGCAACTGCTGGCAAACGGTGTACGTATCATCGAGGCACCGACGCCTATCGTTCCTATCTTCACGTACAAGACCCTGGATACCCTGTATTTCGGTAAGAAGATGTTCGAGGAAGGCGTTTATGTCAACCCGGTTATTGCGCCGGCGTGCGTAGAAGGTGAGTGCTTGCTGCGTACTACGCTGATGGCTACTCATACGGAGCCGGTTATTGACGAGGCCGTAGAGATCATCGCTCGCGTGTTGCGCGAAGGTGCACCGAAGATGTGATGCAGAACTATTGAACGTTGAAAGAGATACGTATCATATCTCCCTCAGGAGCCATTGACCCGTCTTATATCGATGGGGCAATGGCTCGCTTGCGTTCATGGGGCTATACCGTGAGCGAAGGAGCGCACGCGCGAGATGTGTGGGGACGTTTTGCCGGCCGAGACGAAGATCGCTTGGCGGACCTGTCGGATTCAGCGATATCACCGCCCTGCATCAGTGGAGCGGTATATGCGGTCAGCCGTCGCTGCACGGTATCATGTGCAAGCATATAGCGACCTTGCCGGAAGAGAGTGAGCCGATACAAGCTTTACGTAAAGCCTTGGCGGGTGAACCGCTCGCATATACCTTGCCGGCCCATCCTCTTAACAGACCGGGCAAGGCTTGTGGCGTGGTAGTAGGTGGCAATCTAAGCGTACTGTATGGCTTGCAAGGAACACCGTTCGGTTTATCCAAGCTCAGTTATCAGTTCCCGATCCTGCTTATTGAAGATATCGGAGAACGGCATTATCATATTGACCGGATGATTCGTAACCTGAAGATGAGCGGTGTTCTGGCTCATCTGAGCGGGCTTGTGGTAGGGCAGTTTACGGACTGTGAAGACGATCCGTTGATGCAACAGTCGGTCTATGAAACAATATACGAGGCAGTCGCTGATTACACCTACCCCGTATATTTCGATGCTCCTTTCGGCCATGTGGAGCACAACCTGCCTTTATGGCTTCATTGTCATGCGTCCATCAACGCTGGCGCGGATAGTGTCCTGCGTCTGGACGGCCTCAAGGTATAATTCTCGAATTAACAAATCGCTATTCCAGTAGTCCACATAACGTGTCAGAGCGTCCATGTGGTCTGTTCCGCCGGCCAGGTAGTCGCTGGTCGCCACCGTGTAGTGTAACTTGGGGTTCACCGGCTTGCCGCCTATCTGGACGTCTGCCAAGCGGCCGTCAATGACGGTGACACGCATGCCGGCCACACCTTGTCCGCCATATCGCGCGAACGACTCGCAGAGCGCCAGGATATCTTCGCCCTTGAGGGTGAGGATGACGAGCCGATTATCGAACGGCATCAGTTCGAACACGTTTCCTTTCGTGATCGGTCCGGCAGGCCATGCACAGCGCATTCCGCCCATATTCACGATCGCTATATCCACACGACCGTCATAGGCTTTCTTGGCTGCCTCCCAGAGGGCATCGGTCGCCCAGTTGAGCATCGGACACTCCGGGTCAGCCACCCACATGTCTTCCGGCGCATAACCGATCTGCACATTCATCTCTTGCTCCAGATGGGCTTTTATAGGCGCTAACTGAGCCAGGTAGTCCCGATCCTGAATAGCATCTTCGGAGGCATTGACGGGAATGGCTTCGGTGGTGACGGAAGTAACTTTTACCTGCTTATGACAAGCAGACAGAAGGAACAAGGAACAAAGAGCAAGGAGGATTACTTTTCGCATAGGGCTTTTGCTGTTTGTGCCGCAAGGCGGGCGTTATTAAGAACTAATTGGATATTCGAAGCCAGGCTTTCACCACCGGTCAGGTCTTTGACCTTAGCGAGCAGGAACGGCGTACACTGTTTGCCGTGGATTCCGGCTTTGTCCATCTCTTCGAGGGCTTGGGAGATAGCGGCATCAATGACCTCTTTGGGCATCGAGTACTGCTCGGGAATCGGGTTGGTGACTAACATGCCGCCTTTGAGTCCGCAGTCCAGTTTGGCTTGGAAGGCCGCGGCGAGTTCTTCGGGCGTGTCAATGCGATAGTCCACACCAAAGCCGCTGTGACGGGTATAGAACGCCGGCAGTTCGTCGGTCTGATAGCCGATGACAGGTACACCCTTGGTCTCCAGATATTCGAGCGTGAGGCCGAGGTCCAGGATCGATTTGGCGCCGGCACAAATGACCATAACAGGTGTCTGTGCGAGTTCCTCGAGGTCGGCGGAGATATCGAAAGTCTGTTGGGCACCTCGGTGTACACCGCCGATACCGCCGGTGGCAAAGACCTTGATGCCGGCCAGCGCGGCGATGATCATGGTTGTGGTGACAGTGGTAGCGCCATCTTCCTTGCGGGCGATAAGTACCGGCAGGTCGCGGCGCGAAGCCTTGATGACCGCTTGGCCTTTCTTACCGAGGTACTCGATCTCTTCGGGGGTACAGCCTGCTTTGAGTTGTCCGCTGATGATGGCTATTGTAGCCGGCACAGCGCCGTTGTCGCGGATCGTCTGCTCTACTTTGAGGGCTGTCTCTACGTTCTGCGGATACGGCATTCCGTGCGAGATAATAGTCGATTCGAGAGCCACAACCGGCTTGCCGGCCTTGAGTGCTTCTTGCACTTCAGTAGATATAGATAGATATTTATTCATTTCAAATTTATGATTTCAAATTTACAAAAGGATATTTGCGATGTCGGGATTGACTGCTTTTGGACTCTGGAGAGTGGCGCGTGCTGCCATGAGGCCATACTGGGCGGTCTGCGGGAAATCGATACCTTTGGCGTGCGCATAGACGACGCCGGCAAGGAACGCGTCTCCGGCGCCGGTGGTGTTGACGATGTCTCCCGGCAGGGCAGGGTAGAGCCATTCTTCGGCGGCGTTGCGGCAATAGACGCCGTCTGCGCTGAGGGTGATATAGACGTGTGCCACACCAAGGTTAAGCAGCTGTTGTGCCGCCTCGGCGTAAGTCGCCGCTTTGGTGACTGACAAGGCCTCTTTGAGGTTGAGTTTGAGGGTGTGCAGATAGGGCAACTTGGCCTTGCGCAGGGCATTGACAACCCGGTGAGCCTTGGTCGAACTGACGCCATCGATGAACAGCGGTGCCGTCACATTCTCCATCAGATAGCGGATACCGTCTTCGCTTACGTTCGTGTCCGCAATGATATACTCGGACAGGTTGATCTCCCCGATCCGTTTGGCGAGCCATTCGGGCGTGATAGCGCGGATAGCCTCGGTGTCTGCTACGGCCGCGATCATCTCACCTCCGTGGTTGTTTAGGCAGAGATAGATGCCGGAGCGGAGAGAGGACTCGCGTTCGGACAGATGGACATCGATGCCCTGTTGCTTGCAGTAGTCGTGGAGCAGGCCGCCGAAGAGGTCGCCACCGAAGACGGTAAGTAGTTGGGGGCGGGTACCGAGCAGCGAGAGGTTATGCGCGATGTTACGCGCCACACCGCCGTAGCCCACTTCGATATGTCCGGGGTTGGAGTCCGCCGCGATGAAAGCGTCATTGAGGGTAGCCAGCAAATCGACATTCGCGCCTCCAATAACTGAGATGAGTGTTTCCATGATAAGTCCGTTCAACAATTTTGCGCTGCAAAATTACAACAAAAAAATGAGATATGCAAATAAAAGAGGAAAAAATAAGATAATTGCTAAAAATCTTGCACATGTCAAAAAAAAGCAGTACTTTTGTACCGGATTTATGAAACGAATAGGATACATAGTACTTTTGTTGGTACTGAGTGCAGGGGTTTGGGCGGCAGATGAGAGCACGAAGCCTGCGTACCAGATAGCGGATAACACGTTCTTTGATCCGACACGTAAACCGGAGAAGGAGAAATATGTGTTTAGTGTGGATTATCGCATTGAGGCGGGATATGTGCAGCATTGGCAGCGCAACTACGATCTGAGCTTCCGAAACATGTACCTGCATGGTATTCGCTTAGGTGCGACGTTCACGTTTAATCTGCCGATTCATTTCGCGCTGCAGACCGGTTTGTATTATACGATGGCCTATGGCGTGAGCGACCAACACTGGCGCTCGGTAGATGTCCCTTCCACGCAGACGGAATATATCACGCACCGTGTGTTGGAGCATAACCTGACGGTTCCTGTGCGTGCATACTACACGATTCCTATTTGGAAGAAACTGAGTCTGTTCTTCTTCACCGGTCCGCAGTTACATATCGGTCTGGCGGAGAACGACTACTTGCAGAAACACCTGAGCGAGGGTGTTGAGACGTGGTTGAAATCAGAAGGCGTACCTACGGAGCCCTATGACCGCATGGCGGATGAGTTGGTGCGCGCCAATATCCAGTGGGGTCTGGGCGGTGGTCTGGAGTGGGACAAGTACCGTCTGCAGGCCGGCTATGACTTCGGACTGAACAACCTTGTCAAGAATCCGAAACAGGCAGGCCAGAACATGTCGGAGTGGGGCTGGTTCGCAAGTTTCTGCTACCGCTTCTAATAAACAGTATTAATCATTCGGGGTGTTTTCGCTCTAGCGATTACTGAGATTACACCCGTTGAACTTGGGCGGGTAATGCCGTCAAAGAAAATGAGAAAAAACCTTTCTATCCGTATTGCATGCCTATGCGCATGCGTATTTCTAATGAACGCGCACGCGAGTGCGCAAGTGACTAATTCCGATCCGTACGAAGAGGACACGCTAACCATCATCGGCCGACAGATAGCCGATGTGGTAGTGAGTGCGCCTGTTGTGCAGACGACAGTCAGCAAACAGGAGATCAAACACGAAGAACTGAACCGCGATAACTCCGGTCAGAACTTACCGTACCTATTGAGTTCCAGCCCGTCACTGGTGGTGACGAGCGATGACGGTTTAGGTGTCGGTTATACGTATTTTCACGTCCGCG
>CACYGT010000015.1 GCA_902774075.1 uncultured Bacteroidales bacterium | reverse complement strand
TTTGCCCTTTTCCTTGCGTATGTCATTTTTTTGTAGTATCTTTGCAGCGAAATTGGAAAAACCGGAAAAACATATCTATATGCAACGAGACAGTGAGATTTTTGACGTGATACGCAGGGAGCGTGAACGTCAGACGAAAGGAATTGAGTTGATCGCGAGTGAGAACTTCGTGAGCGATCAGGTGATGGAAGCGATGGGTAGCGTGCTGACGAACAAGTACGCAGAGGGTTACCCGGGTCACCGTTACTACGGCGGCTGTGAGGTAGTCGATATCGCGGAGGATATCGCCCGTGACCGTTTGAAGAAGCTCTACAATGCCGAGTACGTGAACGTCCAGCCGCATAGCGGCGCGCAGGCGAACATGGCAGTGTTCATGGCTTGCCTCAAGCCGGGCGACACGTTTATGGGCTTGAACCTGAGTCACGGCGGTCACCTCAGTCACGGTTCGGCGGTGAACTTCAGCGGCCTCATCTTCAACGCGATAGGATATGACCTCAAGGAAGAGACGGGACGTGTGGACTACGACGACCTGGAGCTCAAGGCCCGCACGCATAAGCCGAAGTTGATCATTGCCGGCGCGAGTGCGTACAGCCGTGAGTGGGACTACGCCCGTATCCGCCGCGTAGCGGATGAGATAGGCGCGATCTTCATGGTCGATATGGCGCACCCTGCAGGTCTGATAGCGGCAGGTCTGTTGGAGAACCCGCTGAAATTTGCCCACATTGTGACCTCTACCACACACAAGACGCTCCGCGGTCCGCGCGGTGGTATCATCCTGATGGGTAAGGACTTCGACAACCCCTGGGGCAAGACGACGCCGAAGGGTGAGGTCAAGAAGATGTCTGCCCTACTCGACTCGGCGGTGTTCCCCGGCACGCAGGGTGGTCCGCTCGAGCACGTGATAGCGGCAAAGGCAGTCGCTTTCGGCGAGGCGCTGAGTCCGGAGTTTACCATTTACCAGAAGCAGGTGAAGACAAACGCAGCCGTGATGGCGCAGGCGTTCATGGACAAGGGATACAAAGTCATCTCGGGCGGCACAGACAACCACTCGATGCTGATCGACTTGCGAACGAAGTTCCCGGAGCTAACGGGTAAGGTGGCCGAGCAGGCCCTGGTGAGCGCAGACATCACGACGAATAAGAACATGGTGCCGTTCGACAGCCGCAGCGCTTTCCAAACCTCGGGCTTACGCTTCGGTACGCCGGCTATCACGACCCGCGGACTGAAAGAAGACCGGATGCCGTGGATCGTCGAACTCATCGACCGCGTGCTGCAAGACCCGACCAGCGAAACTGTTATCGCCGCCGTTCGAGCAGAAGTTAACAAAGAGATGGTACAGCACCCGCTGTTTGCATGGTAAAGTGTACGGTGTAAGGTGTAAGGTGTAAAAAGAAATCCTCCGCGAAGTGCGGAGGATTTCTTATTGTGTCTTACGGAATTTATTGGGTGTGAGGCCGGTGTGCTTCTTGGTGTACTGGCAGAAGAAACTGGCGTTGGGGAACTCCAAGATCTTCACGACCTCGTTGATGGACAGTGTGGTGTTGCGCAAGTAGTGCTTGATCTCCGCCACCGTCACATCTGCTATCCACTCGCCGGCGGACTTACCGCTGCGCTGCTTGGATATCTCCGAGAGGTATTTGGGCGTGATGTTGAGTTTCTGGGCGAACCACTGCACCTCGCGTTTGTGGGGGTTCTCCTGAAGCATCTGCATGAAGAGATGGAAGATATAGTCGCTATGGTTGGATGTAGCACGCTTCGCCATCTCGGGGTCGATGAGCGCCATCTTATCCATATAGTTGAGCATCTCCAAGCTAGCGCCGTGCGCGAGCAGGTTGAGGATCTGGATACGCATCTTAGTCGGCTTGTCCTGGAGTTGAAGCGTCAGCAGGTGGAAATAGGTATCAAAGAAATCCTCGGTGATCTTATTGATATGGAAGATCGGGTTGCTCTTAACAAACTCCTGTTTCTGCCACCAATTGGGCTCCACACGCATATGATCGAACATGATCTGCGAGAAGATCTCCGCGCTGATGGTCACCTGACGGAACACAAAGTCATCGGAGTACTTATACGGGCCAAGCTCGTACTTAAAGTCCGGCAGGCGGACAAACAAGTCGCCGGCGCTGATACGAATCATCTCTCCGTGATAACTCACGTCGATATGGCCTTTTTTACACAAGAGCACCGTCATCGTATTCGATGCAGTAGAACGTTGCTCACGACAGGTCTTAAATCCCTCCAACTCATCAGTGAGGAAGATGTACTCAGTAGATAGCGTCATAAAACTTATGAATTTGTGTGCAAAAGTAGTAAATTTTTCTTAAACGCGCAAATAATTGCAGGAAATTGACTTTTTTTTTTGCGTATTATCGATTTTTTTATTAATTTTGCACGCAAAATCGATTCTTTGTTATGAAAAAAGGCCTTTTTTATGCGCTGATGGCGCTGTTTTTGGTGAGTTGTGGTAAGTCGAACGAGCGTCTGCTGACCTCAGCGACGGGTTCGATCTACGAGTGTCTGGTGGTGGGTCCTGCTAGTGTGAAAGAGCCGGTGGGCAGTATCATGGGTGCGGACATGTACGGTCTGCCTCAAATGGAGCCGACCTTCACGGTGACGCAAGTACCGGAGAGTCAGTTTGACGACTACCTCAAGCCGACGCGTAACATCCTGATCGCAGACATCAACGAACAGAAATACACGCAGTTAAAACTGCTCAAGTCTCGCGATGTATGGTCCAAACCGCAGGCAGTCATTCGCATCCAAGCACCGAGCGAGGAGGCTTTCCTGAGCTTCTGGAAGGAACAAGGGGAGAACATCCGCGAGTGGTTTGTGCGCGAAGAGATCGCACGCCAGCTGTCTTTCTACCGTGCCGGCACGAACAAAGAAGCCCGCGCGATCCTGAACAAGCAAGGCTATGATCTCTTGATCCCCGAAGACTACATGCTCATCAAAAATGAACAATTAATAATGAATAATGAATATTTATCCATTACTAATCAGGACGTAAATGTTTTATGGTGCTGCAATAACAAAGGTCCGATGCGGCGGGATATCCTGGTGTACAGCGTGCCGTACACCTCGCAGGATCAGTTCAGCAATGACTCCATCATCGCGCTGCGAAATGCGATCGTAGGTCAGCTGGTCAGCGCACAGGTAGCCGGCAGTCATATGGGCACAGAGTACAAGCATTTCCCGCCTGTGACGCGCTATGTGGCAGCGCCGCGCGATACGGTAGGCGGCTTCTACGCGGTGGAGACACGAGGCTTATGGAAGATGCTGGACGGCGAAGCGATGGGTGGTCCGTTCGTGAGTCTGACGCGTCTGGACCAAGTGAACGGTCGCGTCGTGACGGCAGAGGCCTTCCTCTTTGCGCCGGGCCAGAAGAAGAGGAATGCGATGCGACAAGCCGAAGCGATTCTTTATTCGCTCAAGATGCCGAATGAACGAGTGAATGAGTGAATGGGTGAATGAATTAACGCGTTAGACTATTCCAGCGCTTAAGGCCATAGAGGCAGTTAGCGCACCAGAAAGCATATTGGGCGACCATACAGTAGTCACCGGCACGTAGCCAGAGCACGACGCTGAGAATATCGACCGCCAACCAGATAAACCAATGCTCGCGAAAAACAAGAATCATCAGTACCTGTGCCACCAGCGCAGGTACTGTCGTAAAGGCATCTAAGTACGGCTGCGTATCGTCTGTCCAAGCGGCGAGTCCCCACCCTACGAGGGCCGAACCGGCAAGGGTCAGTACAGCAATGAGCAGGATCGTTGGCGTCTTCAGACGACGAGTAACCACTACACGCTCCTTGCTCTCGGTGTTGAGCCTTCGCTTCCAAACGAATACGCCGTAAATCATCGTAACGAAATAATAGGCGTTGATGGCTATCTCCGCATAGAAACGCTGGGTGACGCAGAGATAGGTATAGGTCGCTACCTGCGCAAAGCCGAAGAGGTAGGTGAAGATACTTCCCTGCGAAGTGAGACACACCGAGCACACTCCCAGACAGCCGGAGATCAGGCTGATAGCGGGAAGGTGAAAGGTGAAAGGTGAAAGGTGAAAGGTGAAAGGAGAAAGGTGAAAGGTGATGAGATACGTCACGACTTGAATCAACAAGCCGAGTGCCATGAAGCCATAATCAAAGAGTTTTCTGTTCACTACTTTTTCTTCTGCGGAGCAGCCTTGATCAGTTCCACCGGTTTGGCTTTCGTGCGCTCAACAGCCTCATAGTTCCATACTTCTTCGAAATCCCAGTTGGCGCGTGTATTCACTTTGTTGGGGAAGTAATACACGAGCTCCGGTTGGCGTTTGTGCTCCCAACTACCTGTAGTCCATTTGCCGTCGCCGTTCTCGTCGATATACATACGCAGGTAGTAGTCACCGGGTTTGAGGTACTCGAACAGCGTTCCTTCGCCCTCTACGGCGGGGAAATCAAGGATGACCTGGTCCTTGGTATTGAGCAGTTGGAGACGCGCTTTCGGCACGAACGGCTCGAGCTTGACGCGCAAGGTGGCGTAGTCTTCTATCTTCTTAACCTCAATGCCGTAACTGGCGGCGATATGGGTAGTTCCATAGACGTCGGTAAAGGTGGCGCTATCGAGCTTGAGGTCGTATTTTCCGCCAGGCTTGAAATCAGCGAGGATCGTGAGCACCATCGGCAGGGTGTCGTAGGGCATCACAGTGAAGGAGATCGGTTTCTCGCCGCCGTTCTCCACACGCTCCACCAGATGCATGGAGTCGAGGTGCAACACAGCCAGCGGTGCGCCGAAAGCGAGGCGAAGGGTGTCATAGACATCAAAGCCCTTCCGGCCGTTCGTTTTGATCTCGAGCCTTCTGTTCTTGAGCTGCAGGCCCTTGGTCTCGCGCTGCGTCGCGCTCATACGGGGCTTACGGAAGATCGCGCGGAGCGTGTCCGTGTACCACTCCAGATGGAAGAGCGAGTCGGTTCGGCGATAACGGGCCTCGAGGAAGATCGAGTCGTTGAAGATAGAGATGCTGTCCGTGAGCCAAAGAGAGACCGTGTCCTTATAACGCGAGAACTCCGTCACATACGAGATGCTGTCCGTCAGCGAGCGGATCTGAGGCAGGCTATCCGGACGGGACGAGAAGAGCAGCTGGATCTTATGCGGCTCCTCACGTAAAGTGCGCTGCAGATAGAGACGGGGCTGTTCCTCTTTAAAGAGGAACAGATTTGTGATTGGTGATTTATGATTTATGATTGAATCCGTCGTATCGGGTTGGGATGCAATAGGCTGCGTGATGGAGAGAACGGAGTCGTGAAAAGCACAGGCTTCGCCCGGGGTAAGGCAGTAGTCGCGACTGATGTCATCCACCGCATAGAGGCGATACCTGCCCTGGTGGATATTGCCGATGCGGAAATAGCCGGCGGAGTCGGTCTTGGCGATCCGCAGGAAGGTCTCGCGGGAGAAAGCAGAGTCAGCAAGGTTGGCGTGTATACCCGCGCAGATACCCGACAGGGGGTTGAGGGTGAGGGCGTCAAAGACGCGTCCGTACACTACCAAGGTGTCGATGGTAGGACCGGTAGAGAACGCGAACGAGTAGCCCTTGATGGGGTTCTTCTCCGTGTAGTCGCAGATGGCGCGACCGAAGTCGATGGTATAAGTGGTGCTGTCGCGGAGCGTGTCCTGGAACTGCACAATGACACGTTTGCTGCGCGCCTTCACGTCCGGCGCACTCTTCTGAGGGGGCGAGATAAGGAGGTTAGAACCCAGATCGGAGAGCTGGAGATATTCGTTAAACGATATCTCTATACGCTTGCCGTGAAAGTCCACAGCACCGTTGACCGGCTCGGATTTGAGCGGTACAGGTGGTATCGTATCTTTGGGTCCTCCCTGCGGGCCGATACCTCTATTGGCACAACTCGCCGTAAGTAAGGCGAGAAATAGTATGCTATAAAGTCTTAATTTCATATCCTTGATGTTGCAACCACTCGATAGCTTGCGGCAAGACCGCTAACATACGCTCGTTGGACTTGAGCGAGTCATGAAAATTGATGATAGACCCGGGTCGTGTCTCTTTTTTTATCAAGTCGAGCATCTGTTCGGGCGTCACATGTGGATCATAGTCCTTGGTAAGGATGTCCCAATAGATAAGGCGATAGCCTTTCTTATGCAAGGCGATACGTTGACGCAAAGTGGCCTTACCATAAGGCGGTCTGAAGAGATCTGTATTCTGTATTCTGTCAGCGCAGCGGTCTGTATTCTCCATATACTCCTTAAAAGACGTGCACCAACCCTTGAGGTGGTTGTAGGTGTGGTTGCCGATGGAGTGACCGGCTTGGATCACTTGCTCAAAGACCTCCGGGTGCTTGTCGATGTTCTCGCCCACCATAAAGAAGGTCGCCTTGACCTTATACCGATCCAGGATCTCCAGCACTTTAGGCGTCACCTCGGGGATAGGACCGTCGTCAAAAGTGAGGTACACGTCTGTACCCGTACGAAAAACAGCGTACGGGTACAGACATTGCCATATAGATTTGAGATATTTCAAATTTAGGATTTCAAATTTAGGATTTACCATGCGAGGGACGAAGCGCCGAGGATAGCAGCGTCGCTGTCCTTGAGGATCGAGATGGATACAGGGATCTTACCCTTCCAAATCGGCATCAGGTTCGCGTCGAGCGCCTCTCGGATAGGATCCATGATCCAGTGACCGGACTTGGTCAGACCACCAAAGAGGATGATAGCCTCCGGGCTGGAGAAATGCACAAAGTCCGCGAGTTTCTCGCCCAGTAGACGACCGGTGTAGTCAAAGATCTCCTTCGCTACCAGGTCCCCCTTCTCAGCAGCATCGAACACATCCTTGGAGGTGATATGGTCGATGTCCGCTACGTTGCGGAGCAGCGTCGGCTGAGTTGTGGAAGTAACGATCTCCTTGGCGGTGCGTGCTACACCGGTAGCCGATGCGTAAGCCTCGATACAACCCTTCTGGCCGCATCCGCAGAGACGTCCGTTACCGCTGTGGTCGATCTTGCAGTGACCGAGCTCACCGGCAAAACCGTCGTGTCCGTAGAGCAACTTACCGTCGATCACGATACCTGAACCTACACCCGTACCCAACGTAATGACGATGAAGTTCTTCAGACCGCGTGCCGAGCCATAGATCATCTCGCCCTGCGCAGCCGCATTCGCATCGTTGGTGATGGTGCACTTAACACCCATACGCTCTGTGATCAGTTTAGCGAAGGGCACAACACCCTTCCAAGGCAAGTTCGGTGCCTGCTCGATACAACCCGAATAGAAATTGGCATTCGGTGCACCGCATCCTACGCCTACGACGTCTGCCATCGTCAGTCCTTCGTCTGCCACCAGGCGCTTGAGACCCGCGCAGAGCACGTCGCAGTACTCGTCGATATCCGGATACTGCTGGGTGGGAATAGAATTACTGCGAAGAACTTTACCTTCTTCATTAACCAAACCGAACTTGGTGCCTGTTCCACCCAAGTCGATACCTAAAGCGTACTTTTTCATAAATATTAAACTATAAACGTTAAACTTTCAACCTTAAACTATTTTAGGGTTCGTGCAAGGAAGCCTAAAATTCTGTTGTGCATGTGCGTGGCGTTATTGCCTTTGCGCAGGAAATGGTTGTCATCGGGATAGAGTTGCATCTCAAACTGCTTGTCGGCCTTCACCAGCGCATCGATATACTGCATCGTGTGCTGCACGTGTACATTGTCGTCCCCTGTGCCGTGAATGATAAGGACATCACCGGTAAGGTCAGCCGCTTTATTGAGCAACGAAGCCTCTTCGTAACCGCGTGCGTTGACCTGCGGACGACGCATATATCGCTCCGTGTAGGCGGAGTCATAGAGTCGCCAGTCGGTGACAGGGGCAATAGCCACACCGGCCTTGAAGGGGTGGTTCTTCTGACTCATAGTAAAGAGCGTCTGATATCCGCCGTAACTCCATCCGAGGATCGCCATACGCTCGCCGTCGATATCGGCACGTTTCGCCATCTCGTTCGCCGCCATAATAAGGTCTTCCGCTTCTTTCTGACCCAAAGACATATAGGTCTCGTTTCTCCACGCACGCCCTTTGCAGTCCGTTCCCCGCGGATCCACAATAAGCACCGTGTATCCGGCTTCTACCAACGCATATTCGAACTTCTTTCGCCATCTGTTCAACACCCGCTGACTCGCCGGCCCGCTGTAGTGCATGAGGATTAAGGGGTTAGAGGTTAGGGGGTTAGAGGTTAGAGGACGCAAAAGCATCGCTTCTAATCCATTTATATTCAGCATCTCCGGTTCGGGAAGCGCATAGGCAGCCCAAGCTTCGCGCACCTCCGCATTCTCTTCGAGCACCTCCAGCTTAGTCCTTTTTACCCCCTTCACGCTATAGAGCGTGTAGGTATTCGGCGTCTCGAAGTTCTGGAAGCACTCAATCATCTTCGTGCCATCCTCCGAAAAACGAGCGCTATGGAAACCCTCGCCTACGGACAACTGCACCGGAGTGGTTGCCTTCTGATAACTGACCGCATAGATCTGCCGTGTAGCAGGTGTCGGCGCAGCCTGATAATAGAGTGTCTGGCTCTTCTCGTTCACCGCATAGAGCGCTGTCACATCGATACCTTCCGGCGTCAGCACACTCTTCTGCACACCCTGCGCGTTATAGAGGTACGCGCGACGCCAGCCGTCCTGTTCGCTCAGCACAATAAACCGGCCGTCGCTGAGCCACTGCCATTCGTCAAACAAGCTGTAGTCAATGAAATACTTCTTGCTCTCCTCCTTGTACAGCGGATGGGAGACAGTCGATTTGGCGTTACAGGAGAGTACCTCCATCTTGGTCTGGTCTCTATTCACTCGCAACACCAGCAACTCACCACTCGGCGTCCATCTCAGCCGCGGAAAATACACATCCTCTAACCGGTCACCGGTAACCGATAACCGCTGTATCCCCTTCGTAGCCACATCATAGACGCACACGCTGGCTTTCGCATTCGGATAGCCGGCTTTCGGATATCGCAGACTATCCGCTGTGGGATATTGGGTGTCTAAGAACTTCTGCCAAGCAAAAGCCGGTACGTCTCGTTCGTCCAGCTTGACGAAAGCCAGTTGCTTCGAATCGGGACTCCAAGCCATGAGCGCGGTCGTACCGAACTCCTCTTCGTACAACCAGTCGGCCACACCGTTGATGATATCCGTGTTCTCGTCCTTAGTCACTGCCACTTCGGTGCCGAAATCGAGTTTGTGGATATAGAGGTTATTATCCTTGGCGAAGGCCACATACTTGCCGTTCGGACTCATCACCGCATCGCGTACTTTGCCTAAGTTCAGGCCCGCACCCAGCTGTTTGCGTGTATGGCGCATCGTGTCAACAACAAACACATCCGCTACACTCGAGCGCCGGAACAGTTTCTCTTCCTCCTCTGTCTCCAGACGGTAACGCTGGTCCGGCAGGCCATTAAGGATACTATCCTGCTCCGCGGTGGAGAGGGTCTTAGGGTTAAAGTCCCCGGCTAAGATAGCCGGTAAGACCGATAGTATAATCAGTAAAAATCTCATCGTATACGTAGTTCTTTCTTTCCGTTGTTAATGATCAGTTCGAAGGGTCCGAAGGGCACGCTATAGGTCCTGCTCGGCGCACTTACTTGCTCGACGTCCTCGGTGTCGGGGTGGCAGGTGTAAGTAGGCTGTCCGCACGACATAGGTGCCGTCATCAGCGCCATTGGCGAGGGACCCGGTTCGGTCTGCAGCAAGCCTGCATAGAAATATTCATGACTATGCCAGATATTCAACCATAGAATATAAGGTTTATTTTCATAAATCATATAGAAAAGGGTCTCTTCGCCCTCGTGATAGACAAGCCAAGGAGACGCTGCCACCGTCAATTCGTTTCCCACATAGCCGATCGGCGTAAGAGAGAAAGCATGCGCGATATAAGCCGTGTCAGGCGACACAAAATCCACATAATAATAGAGTTGGTCATTGCTGGCATCAAGTGGTGCATAGGCCATCGTTCCGCCGTCCGGAACGTCTGCCAGCACGATATTCAAATCGCGGTTCACGTACATATACGCCCCTGACTCGATCTCAGTCATACAAGTAGGAGCTGTCTCCGGAAAAGAACCGTAGAGCGCCCAGAGGGTGCAGTCTTCTTCAGGGTGAAAGATAGCATTCGCCAGATAGACTTCCGGCTGTTCAGTCACCTCCCATACTTGTGTGAGTGTCCAACCGACAAAATGCCAATGGGCCGTATCAGGCAGTTGCGGGAGTCTAACACCCTTGTTGGCGCTCTCTTCGGTGAGCGTCGTATAAACACGGTAACTCTGCATAAACGTCACCGTCTTCGGTGTCTGCGCACCCCAGGTGATGACATATTTCTCAATATGAATGGAGTTCACCGAACCGACTAACTGTATCCCGAGTGCATCAACGCTACCTATAGGTTTCTCCAGCAGACTCAGCGCCTGAAAATCCGTATTGTTATAAGCGCCAAACCACTCCTTGTAAGTGCCGGACTTCGTCGCTACCACCTCTTCGTTGGCGGTCACCGTGAACATGCCCGAACCGGCATCTTTGTTGGAACGCACATAGACCTCCACCTTCTCGATGGCAATACCGTCCAGATGGCTCAGGGTCAACGTAGCAGTGTCTTTCGCCGTCACACTCCCTTTGTTTCCGGTGTTGTAATAGCTCACCTCGAAATCATAAGGCCAAGTCCCGTCCGCCGTCACAGAACGTTTGTCCTGGATCGTCAGGGTCATCACACTCAGTAAAATAAGCAATAGTTTCATTAGCGCCAACAATTTTGCGCGGCAAAATTACAAAAAAAATTGGACATATGCAAATTTTACCATATTTTTCTTGAATTTCTTGCGTATATGAAAAAAATGTTGTAAATTTGCAGCGCAAATTATGTGAACCCATGAAAAAGTCAATCATTCTTCTCTTTATTACCCTCAGTCTGATGAGTTGTCACCGCGTGAATACGGTGGCGAGTGATATTGCGCTGGCGAATCCGATCATGCCTATTCGTATGGCGGGCGACACAGCACATGTAGTGCTGACGGACTACCTGCCGCAGTTATTCGGTGACACGACCCTGTGGAAGGGCCTGCAGTGGACTGGCGGCGAAGCACTGGAGTGCATCAACCATGTAGGCACGCCGCAGGTCATGCGCGAACTGGATATCGTCAACCGCGACCGTTCCATCCACACCCTCACCTTCTATAACCAGCACGGCAGTTGCGCGATCCCTGTGTTACCCAACAAGCCTGTTCGGCAGAGTCTGATCTCCTTGGGCTACGAGGACGATAAACTGCATGTTGGCTTTTACGAAGCCGTCGCTAACCCGCTGCTGGAGGCATATATCCAGAACACGCTCATTGACCACACTCGCTGGCAAGAAGAGGCGGACGGCACATGGACACTGGACCTCGCCGGTCTGGACTTCTCCGGCCGCACGTATCTGCGTGTGTTCGCCGAAGACGGCACGTATCTCTATAACGACATGTTACTGCCTATGCAGGACGGTAAGATCATCACGGACGCTTCGCAGCTCAACCGTCATGACCCGCAGGCACAGGTGCTCTACTCCCTTATGATTGACCGCTTTGAGGACGGAAATACAAGCAATAACTGGAAACTCAACTCGCCGGAGGTGCTGGACATCGTCGACTACCAGGGCGGTGACCTCGCCGGCATCACCAAGAAGATCAGCGAAGGCTATTTCGACAAACTCGGTGTGAACACCCTCTGGATCAGTCCGATCACCCAGAACCCTTGGGATGCATGGGGACTCTATCCCTTCAAGAACGGCAACAAGTACGACCCGTCGAAGACCTACACCAAGTTCAGCGGCTATCACGGCTACTGGCCTATCTTCGCGACCAAGCTCGACGACCGCTTCGGTACGCCGGACGAGTTCCGCACCTTATTAGATACCGCGCACGCGCACGAGATAAACGTCATCCTCGACTACGTAGCGAACCACATGCATATCAACTCCCCGACACTTCAGGAGCACCCCGACTGGCATACCGACTCCATCCTGCCCGACGGACGGCGTAACTTCGAACTCTGGGACGAAGCACGTCTCACCACTTGGTTTGACAAACATATCCCGACGCTCGATCTGGAGCGCGAAGAGGTGTGCGAGCCAATGACCGACAGTGCGCTGTACTGGTTGGCCAACTACGACCTGGACGGTTTCCGTCACGACGCCTGCAAGCACATCCCCGAAGGCTACTGGCGGATGTTAGGCCAGAAGATCGCAACCCGCTGGCCGAACAGACCCATATGGATGATCGGAGAGACTTACGGCAGCCCCGAACTGATCGGCTCTTACGTCAAGAGCGGTATGCTGAATGCGCAGTTCGACTTCAACGTCTATTTCACTGCCCGCGAAGCGCTCTGCGGTTACACCGGTCTGGACCAGGTGCTGCAGAACGAGTTGACTTCGCTCAAGACCTACGGCGCGCACCACACGATGGGTAACATCAGCGGTAACCATGACCAGATACGTTTCGCTTCCATCGCCGGCGGCGCCATCGACATCCATGCATACGGCAAGGAAGAAGGATGGACCCAAGAGATAGGCATCGGTGATGCCGAGAAGGCATACAAACGCGCACTGCTTCTCGAGGTCCTCAATATGACCCTGCCCGGTGTACCCTGTATCTACCAGGGTGATGAGTACGGCGAGGTAGGCGGTAACGACCCCGACAACCGTCATATGATGCGCTTCGAGACCCTCAGCCTCGACGAACGAACGATGCGCAATAACGTCGCAGAACTCATCCACATGCGCCGCCACTCGATGCCGCTCCTCTACGGTGACTTCATCCCCCTGGTGGACCGTCCCGACGAGATCATCTACCAGCGTATCTATCTGGGCGAGAAAATAACGGTCATCATCAACCGCAAAAACCTCACATACGAGATAATTAATAATTAATAGTTACTAATTAATATCCCTTATTCATGAAAAAAGCACTCTTTTTGGCGCTGGCTGCATTGGCATTCATCAGCTGCGCGAAGCAAGAACTACGTCACCCCAAATGGGCGTATGACGCTACTATCTATGAGTTGAACACCCGTCAAGCTACTCCCGAAGGAACGTTCCAAGCCGCCGAGAACCTGCTGCCTACCCTCAAGGAGAACGGTGTCGACATCATCTGGGTGATGCCTTGCCAACCGATCGGTGTCATCACCCGCAAAGGCTCGCTGGGAAGTTACTACTCCATCATCGACTACTGTCAGATCAACCCCGAGTTCGGTACTCGCGCAGACTTCGAGCATTTCCTCGCTAAGGCCCACAAAATGGGCTTTAAGGTCATCCTCGACTGGGTAGCTAACCACACCGCGCCGGACAGCGAGTGGACCGCCAACGAAGGCTGGCACTACCGCGACAGCCTCGGTAACCTGATGGTGCAGTACGACTGGACCGATATCAGCAAACTGAACTACGACAACCAAGACATGCGCGCTGAGATGCTCAAGTGCATGCATTGGTGGATGGACTCCATTGGTATAGACGGTTTCCGCTGCGACGTAGCAGGCGAAGTACCGACTGACTTCTGGAACTGGGCAATGGCGGACCTGCGTCAGACCCACCCGGATATGTTCACCCTCGCCGAAGATGAAGACAAAGCGAACGAGTTGACCGAGAGCGCGTTCGATGCCTACTACGGCTGGAGTCTCCATCACACCATGAACGAGATCGCACAGGGCAAGAAAGGCGTCGAAGACCTGTGGGCTAACCTCGCCAAGACCGACAGCACCGTGCGTCCCGAGGCGATCCGAATGAACTTCATCTCCAACCACGACGAGAACAGCTGGAACGGCACCGAGTTCGAGCGTATGGGCGATGCAGTCAAGCTCTTTGCTACCTTGTGCTACATCCTCCCGGGCTTCCCGATGATCTACACCGGTCAACTGAGCGGTAACCATCACCGCCTGGCGTTCTTTGAGAAAGATCTGATCGACACCGACGAGGCCTATTCGCTGGCGGATCTCTATAAACAACTCAACGCCCTGCGTGCACGTAACAAAGCGCTCTTCTCGCCTGAAGTAGGTGCACCGCTCGAGCGTATCGCATGCGACAATGAGCATATCTTCGCTTGCAAACGCAGCCTCAAAGGCAAGTATATCACCAACACCGTGATGGCAGTCATGAACATGTCTGACCAAGACCAAACGGTGACCCTCGAGACCGGCGAGACCTTTGAGTTAGGTCCTTGGCGTAGTCAGATCATCGAACGCACAGGCCGAGAGAAATGACAAATGTCAAATGACAAATGACAAATAACAAATAATAAATCCCGCAAATGATGCGGGATTTATTTTATACCATAGCTCCGTTGACTTGTATCACTTGTCCGGAGACGTAGGAACTAAGGTCGCTCGCTAAGAACAGTGCCACCTTGGCTACTTCTTGCGGTTCGCCGCCTCGACGCATCGGGATCATGGACACGAACTGCTTGAGTGTTTCTTCGCCTAGCGCCTTGGTCATATCCGTAAGAATGAATCCCGGCGCTACTGCGTTCGCACGCACACCGCGGCTGCCTAACTCTTTGGCTACCGACTTGGTGAAAGCGATGATACCGGCTTTAGATGCCGCGTAGTTAGCCTGTCCGGCGTTACCGTTGATACCGACTACCGAACTGAGGCTGATGATCGAACCGCTGCGTTGACGCATCATCACCGGCGTAGCGGCGTGAGTGAAGTTAAAGGCCGACTTAAGGTTGACCTGTATCACCTGGTCCCACTGCTGCTCGGTCATACGCATGAGCAGGGTGTCGCGGGTGATGCCGGCATTGTTAACGAGGATATCCAGGCCACCGAAGTCCTTCACCACAGCCTCGACTACCTCATGCGCTGCAGCAAAATCCGCCGCATTCGACGCATAGAACTGCACCTTCACACCCAGCGCAGCGATCTCGTCGCGCGTAGCCTGTGCCTGATCGTTCAACTCCAAGTCCGTGAACGCGATGTTCGCGCCTTCGCGTGCAAAAAGCAACGCGATCTCTTTGCCTATTCCACGAGCGGCTCCCGTGATAAGAGCGGTTTTATTCTCTAATAACATAATTCTCTAAACTTTATACTTTCAACATTCAACTTTACTCCTCATCGATCGGGAACACGCCCGTCGGGTTCAAGATCGTATACTGCGTCATCTCCTCATTGGAGTCAAAGCCTACTCCCGTGATGATACTCTTCTCGCGGGTGATATGGATCGTTGTATCCGAGAAGACCCGTTTGGTCTTCTGGTTCCACTTCATCTCGGGCGAGTCGAACTGCTCTCCTTTGCGGTTGAGCGCATGCACATTGCCTCGCAGCGTCCAGACCTGCGCCGTCTCGTCGTAGTGCGCATAGTCAGCTTTGAGCTGCGCCTTGACCGCCAATTCCTGATCGAACTGCTCCATATAGATGCCGTCCGGGAACTCCTGATACGGCGGCTCCGTACGGTCGTACACCAACCAATGCGGCGCCTCGATCCGGTAACGTGTGATGCCCGAGTCGGAGATGAGCGTACTGATCGTATCGGTGATCAACGCCGCCTCCTGCTCACGCGGCAAGGTCTCGGTACCCTCTTGGATATCGGCCCCGGAGCAAGAAGCGAAAAGTATGGCGAGTACCACAAGGACACCCGCCATAACCCCTTTCTTATCGGATAGTGGTCGTCTCACCGATCCAACCTCCTACATAGTACGTCGAACCCGAGAACTCGTTCGGTAAGTCGAAGCGCTCCTCTTTGGTCGGGAAATACTTGCTGTACGAGCTGATGAACTCCGATGCCTGTGCCTCTACCGACGGGTCGATCTGTTTAGCCTTCACGAACTTATCGACAGCGGCCCAGTAAACGGTCTTGTTCAAGATACGACCCTTCGCATCCTGCGGATACAACTGCGTAGCTGCATAGCACATACCGATGATGATGTAGCAGCGCCCCTGACCTTTGTTCTGACCCAGGCTGGTCAACGTAGCGATCGAAGCCTGTGCGTACTTACGTGCCTCAGCGTATTTCTTGAGGTTGTTATAGCAGTAGAATGCGGCATTGTACTGATAGTCAGCTACATCCTCCAACTCGTCCTCAATCATCGCCAGCTTGATAGCTTGGTCGTAATAGTCCACCGCTGCCTCGTAGTCACCTTTCTTAGCGGCCATCGAAGCACAGCCTGCTGCCGACTCATCCGTCGGCTGTAACTTATGCGCTGCCTCGCACGCTGCGAAATAGACATCACTCTCCGTGCAGCGAACGCGCTTGTACAGCTTAGCGATCTTGGTCAGCATATCGAGGTTGTTCAGGTTCTCCTCTACTGCACTCGCGTAGATCTCATCCAGCTTCGAGCAGTCAGCAGCACCCGAGATAGCGAAGATGTTATCCACATAGTCTTTCTGCTTCGCTGCGATCTCTGCGTTCTTGTTGGTCGCATCTGCGGCTTGCTCAGCCAGCGCTGTGCCTGCCAACTCATAGTCCGAGATCAGTTGCTCTGCGCGGTTGTCAGGATCCTGCTTGAAGAGCGCATACGATACGTCCACCAGCTTAACCAGCACCATCACTTTGCTCTTTACGCCCATCGCCTCTACCGACGCGCGCAAGCACTCACGTGCCTCACTGTACTTCGCCTCGCCGTAGAAATCCAGATACGCCAGACCCTTCTCACCTAAGATATACGCCTTCGGGTACTTCGGATCATTGCCGAAATAACGGATACGCTTGTCCTGCAGCTGGATAGCCAACTGAGCCAGACGCTCTTTCTCTTTCGGATCACTCGTTGCCTGATACAGTGCCTCTACGATCTTCGCGCCATCCGTATAGATGGACTTATTCGCGTTCGGACACGTGCTGTACACTTCCCACCAAGGCTCGTACGCATCCGCGTACATCTTGTTCTTCACCGCCTCATGGAACAGCGATACGTTCATCACACACTCTTCCGTGATCACCGGATCTTCGTCGTCGTTCACCTCAGCGGCGGCCTGTACAGGCACTTCCTCTGCTACTTTCTTCGGTTTCTTCGCGCAAGCCAATGCCGGTACGGCAGCTGCCAAAACCACTACAAGTAAATGTTTGATTTTCATAATTCTATATTTTAACAGTTTAACGATTTAACCATTTTAACCCTTTAACGTGACGCAGTCACAATTATTGTGCCAAACTACAGTTTTCGCTTGAAGAACCAGTTCTCCGCTACCGACACGCCGATCGTAAAGCGCAGCATGTTCTCTTCCAGCCCGGCCGGACTGCCGCGGTGCGTGTACTCCAGCCCGAGGTTCACCATCGAGTTAACCGACCAGAGCGGAAAACCGACACCGATCGTAGCGGTGATACGCTTCGCGCCGATAGACACTAAGTACTCATCCTGCACACTCACACCCGCGCGCCACAACATACGCTCCACATATTTGCGGCCGTAGGGGTTGTGCCTATACTCCGCACCGAACGCATAGCGGTTCTTGTCCTGCAGGCCGCTTAAAGCACCCGGAGCACCGTTATACAAGGCCGATGCCATACACTGACGCTCAAAATCAAAAGCGACCGTCAGGCGGTGCGCCCAGTTATAACTCGCACCCACACCCCACATCATCGGCGTCTGGAAGAGACCTTCGTACTTAGGGATCGTATCCTCCGTCTCGGTCTCTATCAGATACAGACTGCTGTTGAGCGGCATCTTGTTCTCGAACACCGCACCTACGTTGATCGAGTGATCGCCCCAACTGTGGAAAAACTGCGCACCGTAGCGCAGACGTACGCTGCTGACTGTCAACAGCTCGTCCTGAATAGTTGCGTTCAGACCCGTCTCCGTAAAGCTCAAGTCGCGCATGTGGTTCAGATCACCCCACATATAGTAGAAATTGGCACCGAGCGCGAACCAGTTGCATATATTAAAACTCAATCCGCCGTACACCTCGCTGATATTACCTTCGCCGTTGTAGTTCTTCGTGTAGTGGTAGCCACCGCCGGCCGTCGAATCAGACAGCGTGATGTTATAGCCCACCGAACTGTAGGGCAACAAACCCACCGACATCGCGATCCATTGCTTCCAGAGCGGGAACTGCAACGTGATATATTCGAGGTTACCGTTCGCTACGTTCTTGTGGCCGCCCGCATCCTGATAACGACTCCAGCATGCACTGCCTGCTATATCGAACATGAACGTCAGCGTATCGCAGGACGTATAGGATGCCGGTTGAGACGGGTTGATCGCGCGGTTACTGCGCATGCCAAAACCTACGCCACCCATCGCACGGTACGCCGTCGGGACGTTCTCGTTCAGATCGCCGTAAGCAAAACGCGAATAAGGCGAAGTCGTCATATTCTGCGCTAATAAAGGTGAAAGGTGAAAGGTGAAAGGTGAAAGGAACACCATTCCCAACACAATTATTCTATATATATTCCTTTCAATTTTCATTTTTCATTTTTCATTTTATTAAAAATCAGTATCTCGTTCAATCCGATTAGCACCAGATGTTTCTCGTACGTTATCTCCCTCTTCTCGCTTAGCGACGTACGCACGTTGTTGAGGATGTACGATGCATGTCCGCCGGTCAGATAGGTTCTGAAGTGCGGTGTCTTCTCCCGCAGCGTACGCATATATCCCTTTACCTCGTACGCGATCCCCCGTATCACACCGGCTACGATCGCATCGCGGGTGTTCTTACCGAACAGCGGCACCAACTCGTTCTCATCCGCGTCCACCAACGGCAGTTTCTTCGTCATCCGCTGCAGCATCGTGAACCGCATCTTCAGCCCGGGTGCGATGTTACCGCCGATATACTCCCCTTTGTCGGTCACAAAGTCATACGTGATCGCCGAGCCGGCATCGATGATCAACAGGTTCTCGTTCGGACACAGACTCTTCGCGCCTACAGCGGCTGCCAAACGGTCCTGACCAAGTGTCTGCGGCGTGTCGTACGTGTTAACAATAGGCACCGGTGTGTTATGGTCAAACAGCACAAAATGCTGCGAACGGCGATGCAGCGTATTCACTACCGCCGCCTCGATATTCACCACCGAACTGATGATCGAATCTGTGATCTCGTACAGGTCAAACAGGCGCTCCACCTCGGCCGATGAGAACTGCTTGTAGATAAAATCTTTGATGATCTTACCCTCGTCCGTCATCAGCGCCACCTTCGTCCTGCTATTTCCCTGATCAATACACAGATTCATACACCTTACACCTTACACCTTACACCATACACCTTACACCTTACACCATCGAAGTATAAAGGAATCGCTTTATACTCTTCTTCGGTGTCTTCTCAAACTCATGCGGGTAGAGCTTGACGATCGCTACCTGCTCGTACGAAGCCAACTCGGAGTTGACTTGCTTGCGGGCATCTTCCATATACGCGTTCAGCTCTTCGCGCGTCATTCCGCTCGCGTCCACCTCGTTATAGTCCGGGCAGACGAGTGCCACCAGACGGTTGTCTTCCTGCTGAAGAACCAACGACTCCAGCACGAACGGCATGTTGTTGATCTTCGCCTCGATCTCCTCGGGGTAGATATTCTGTCCGCTCGGTCCCAAGAGCATCGTCTTGCAGCGACCCTTGATATAGAGGAATCCGTCTTCGTCCAGCATACCTAAGTCACCCGTACGCAGCCAGCCGTCTTTCGTGAACGCATCTTTCGTCGCCTCGGGGTTCTTATAGTAGCCCTTCATCGTGTTCTCGCCGCGAACGACTACCTCACCGATTCCTTCGCTGTTCGGGTCTAAGATCTTCACCTCCATGATCCCCTTGAGCGGCTTACCGCAAGAGAACGGCTTACTGCCTTCGTCGTACGGCGTGAAGGTGATGAGCGGCGCACATTCCGTCATACCGAAGCCCACCGACATCGGGAACTTGATACGGTACAGGAACGCCTCTACCTCCGGGTTCAACGGCGCACCGCCGATGATCATCTGCTTGAACTCGCCACCGAAAGCCTGCACGAGCTGCTCGCGGATCTTCGAGCAGATCACCTCGTCCAAGAACGGCACTTTGAGCACCCAGCTTACGGGCGGTTTCTGGATCTGCGGAACGATCATCTTCTTGTATATCTTCTCCAGAATCAAGGGCACCGACAGAATAATCGTCGGCTTCACTTCCGAGAATGCCTTCAGCAGTATCTTCGGCGACGGCGTACGGCCTACCAACCAGGTGTGACCGCCGGCAGCCAAGCAAGCCAGGAAATCAAACGCACAGCCGTAAGCGTGTGCCAGCGGCAAGAACGTCACGTGACGGCAACCCGGGAACACCAGATGGCTCTCAAACGCATAGCGGATATTGCCCGCCAGACCGTTCAGCGGCATGATAACGCCCTTGCTGAATCCCGTCGTACCCGAGGTGTAGTTGATAGAACCGATCTCCTCGTTGCTGCGCTCATCGAAATGCACATCCTTCGCCCAGTATCCGTCCGGGTGTTTCTCCTTGAACTTACGCGCAATAGCGTCGTAGTTGATCTTCTCCGGGTTCAACGCTAACGAGATCGGATGCCAGTCGTTCAGACTCACCGTCGCCAGCACCTTCGGGATCTGGTCCAACTCAATACCCTCCCAGTTGATGTCGCTGATGAACAGCAACTTCGCCCCGGAGTGATTGATGATATGTATCGCATCGTTCGCACGGAAGTCCTGCAGGATCGGTACGATGATAGCGCCGTACGTGACGGTCGCTAAGAACACCGCTACCCAGTTACTGTTGTTGCGGCCCATCACGGCTATCTTGTCGTTTTTCTTGATGCCGCATTCCTTAAAGAGAATATGCAGCTTCTCGATGTTAATAGCCAACTGGCCATACGTCAAGGTTACCTTCGTATCATAGTCGGTAACAGCCTCGAGCTCCCAGTTATTGCGGAACGAACGCTCGTAGTACTTGACAAAGTTATATTGTTCTTCTGTCATCATAACAGTTTAACGATTTAAGGATTTAACAGCTTAACGGTTTAACGGCGCAGCAGTGTAAACGGAGTCTACTATAAACTGACTATTTCCGCGCCAAGGCAATGTACCTAAGTACCGCTTCCAATGCAACTTGACATTGGTGTTCGTTCCCTCGTTCAGGCGCTTAGCTACGCTTTCGCTTACAACGGAAAACTTGAACTCATTCGACTGAATAGAGCCCTGCACCTTCGTGTTCTTCAGACCCGTCTGAATCATCTTGCCTTCATAGGTCTTGAAGATAAATCCTTCTTTCTGGAAATAGTTGATATCACCCTCGTTCACTCCCTCGGAATAAACGAAGCAGAACTTAAAGAAAATGAACCCTGCGAGCACCAATACGGCCGCCAGAGATGTCCAAATGGCTACTTTTCCTCCTGTACTCATATCGATAGATTTTTATATACGTACACAATTCGGCTGCAAAAGTACAAAAAAATTTTGATATATGCAAAAAAAACTGTAACTTTGCAGCGATTTTTAATTTTGAGATATGACAGACGAACGTTATCTTCGCCTCTTAAGCGAGAAATTTCCCAACGCGCAGCGCGTCATTACGGAGCTCATCAACCTGCATGCGATCCTCTCTTTGCCCAAAGGCACGGAGCATTTCGTGAGCGACCTGCACGGCTCTTCTTCGGCCTTCATCCACATGATCAAGAACGCCTCCGGCGTCGTGCGCAGGAAGGTGGACGAGGTCTATGGTTACGCCATGGACGAAGAGGAGAAACGGGCTTTGTGCGCCCTCATCTACTACCCCGACGAGCGTATCGAGTACGAGAAAAGCGTGCAGGAAGACCTGAACGAATGGTACAAACGGCGTCTGTCCCAAACGATCGAAATCGCCCGTGCGGTGACGATCAAATACAGCCGCTCGAAGGTGCACAAACTGCTGCCTCCGGAGTACGCCTATATCATCGGCGAGTTACTGCACGAGACGAACCTCGAGCAGCACGACCGCAACACCTACTACAACGCCGTCATCGATGCCATCATCGAGACCGGCTGCGCCGATCAATTGCTGATAGCCATATCGTATCTCATTCATTCTCTGACCATTGACACGCTGCATGTCGTCGGCGATATCTTCGACCGCGGACCGGGTGCACCGAAGATCCTGGACGTGCTCTCCACCGTGCGGGATTTTGATATCCAGTGGGGCAACCATGACATCGAGTGGATGGGCGCGATGACCGGCAATCTGGCCTTGCTGGCGACAGTCTTACGCGTGAGCATTCGCTATGCGAACATCGAGACGCTCGAGGAAGGATACGGCATCAACCTCCTGCCGCTCGCTAACTTCGCGATGACCGTGTACGGCGACGACCCCTGTACGATATGGCAGACCAAGGACTTTGAGAACAACCCGCGTCTGACGCGTTCGGCCCAACTGATGGCAAAGATGCATAAGGCTATCTCGATCATTCAGTTCAAGCTCGAAGGCCAGACGGTGCGCCGTCACCCCGAGTGGCAGATGGACGACCGAGCTGTGCTCGATAAGATTGATTATAAGGCACATACGATCACGCTGAACGGCGTCACTTATCCGCTGACGGACACCAACCTGCCAACGATAGACCCTGCGAACCCGTACGAACTGAGTCAGTACGAACAGGACCTGATGAACCAGTTATGGCGCTCGTTCCGTAAGTCGGAGAAGATGCAGCGTCACCTCCGCTTGCTCTACGAGCACGGTTCGCTCTATCTGGTACGCAACGGTTTCCTGCTCTACCATGCCGCCATTCCGCTCAATGCCGACGGTTCGTTCACGGAAGCGGACGTGTGCGGACAGCGCGTAGCCGGCAAGGCCCTCATGGACCGCACCGACGCCATCATTCGTCAGGCCTATTACGGCGCAGGCGAAGAGAAAGCGAACGCGCTAGACTACCTGCTTTACCTCTGGGAAGGCGCCCATTCGCCGCTCTACAACAAGGATAAGATGACCACCTTCGAGCGCTATTTCATCGCGGACAAGACCCCGCACGAGGAGAAGAAAGGGGCGTATTTCAGCCTTGCTGACGACGAGAAGATCTGCGAAAAGATCCTCGCGGAGTTTGGGCTCGATCCAGCCACCGGACGTATCGTCAACGGCCATGTGCCGGTTCGTACGATCAAAGGCGAGACACCCATGCGGGCGAATGGTAAGCGCTTCGTCATTGACGGAGGTTTCTCCAAGCCTTATCAGGAGAAAACAGGTATCGCAGGCTACACACTCATCTATAACAGTCATGGTATCCAACTCGTTGAGCATGAATCGTTTGAGAGCCGTGAGCAAGCCGTTCTCTCCGGTTCGGATATCATGAACCGCACCCTCCTTCAGGACTTTTCCGGCAAGCGTATGCGTATCAAAGATACGGACAAAGGAAAAGAGCTGCTCGAGCAGATTTCCTATCTCGAACAACTCCTTACGATGTACCGAAATGGTTCGCTTCGCGAACGTTAAATCGTTAAGCCGTTAAACTGTTAAAAACTGTTATACGAGAGCCTTGATGAGGCTCTCTTTTGTTCCCGGAAGTAAATCTACCGGAGCGATCTCGATCATGGTCTTTGCGCCGAAATCACCGCGCGCTTTCATACGCAACGCAGCACGGGCACAGCTGACCATAACCTGACCGGTCAAGGCAGGGTTATTGATCGTCATGTTGAACTCAAAGCGCTGGTTATGTGTCTCTCCCGAGACGCCGTTGCGCACAAGATTGACTCCATGTGCGACGTTGTTGAGGGCATCGACGCTCTCCACTTGAATGACATGCGTCTCGTCGTGTGCAAAATAGTCATCGGCCAAGATAGCCGCCTCTACAGCCTTAAAATCTGCACCTTCTTCGAGCTCTACATACACCATACGACGATGGATACCTGTGCCCAAAGGAATGGTCATCGAAAGGGCATTCTTCACGCCCGGTTTGGACTTCGCGGCTACCGTATGACCCATCGAACGACCCGGACCGAAATTGGTGTAGGTCAGGCCTTTCGGAGCAAGCGCCATAAGGATGGCACGGATCATAGAGTCCGAACCCGGATCCCACCCCGCGGAGATGATACTGACGGCTTTATTGGCCTGACACACAGCGTCTAAGTTCTCGCGCAAGTTCCAGATCTGTCCGTGTATATCGAAGCTGTCTACAGTGCATATACCGCGTGCGGCAAGGACAGTTGCGAACTTCTGCACTTCGCGCGTCGGGGTACAAACGAGGACGACGTCAATGTCATTTACCATTTTGTCATTTACCATTTGTTCATTTATATCACCGTGGTGATAGATGCCGGTCAGTTCCATATCCGGCGCAGCCTTGATGGCTTCTTCGGCAGCTCTGCCGATGTTGCCGTAACCGAGGATCGCTACGCGAATTTGTGATTTTAAATTTGACATTTGATATTTTTGATTTTTCGTTATTACGTAATTACGGTATTACGGTAGTTATTCTACCGTTACTGACTTAGCCAAGTTCCTTGGCTGATCAACGTCGCAGCCTTTGACGACGGCGATATGGTACGCCAGCAGTTGCAGCGGAATAACGGTCAACAGCGGCGTGAGGCATTCTTCCGTCTCCGGCACTTCGATGATATAATCGGCTATCTTGCTGACCAGTTCGTCCCCTTCAGTGACTACCGCGATCACCCGACCCTTGCGGGCTTTGATCTCCTGGATGTTGCTGACCACTTTTTCGTACGTTCCGCAGTGCGGTGCAACGACCACTACCGGCATCTCCTGCGAGATGAGCGCAATAGGTCCGTGTTTCATCTCGGCAGCAGGATATCCTTCGGCGTGTATGTAACTGATCTCCTTCAGTTTGAGCGCTCCTTCCATCGCGACGGGGAAGTTATATCCGCGACCGAGATAGATGAAGTTCTGGGCGTAGGTAAAGGTCTTGGAGAAGTCCGCGATACGTTTGTTCTGACCCAAGACGCGCTCAATCTTATCGGGTATCTGACCTAATTCACGAACAATTCTAACAAATTGTTCTTCGGTTAGGGGTGATGGGTTACCGGTTACGGGAGACATTTTTGCTTTTTCGCGCCCGATACAGAGGGCAAGCATGGTGAGCGCAACGACCTGTGCGGTGAAGGCTTTGGTGGACGCCACACCGATCTCCGGGCCGACGTGCGTATAACAGCCGCTGTCCGAGACGCGCGGAATAGACGCGCCGACGACGTTACAGATCGAGAAGATAAACGCCCCTTTGGACTTCGCCAGTTGGATAGCCGCGAGGGTATCGGCCGTCTCACCGGACTGCGAGATAGCGATGACCACATCGTCTTTGTTGATGACGGGTTTGCGGTAACGGAACTCCGACGAGTACTCCACTTCCACCGGTATCTGCGCGAACTCCTCGATGGCGTACATAGCGATGAGGCCGGCATGCCAACTGGTACCGCACGCGGTGATGATGATTCGCTTGGCATTCAGGAAACGGTCTTTGTTATCAATGAATCCCGAGAGGGCGATATTGTCCTGCCGCACATTGACACGTCCGCGCATGGAGTCGGTCAAGGTACGGGGTTGCTCGAAGATCTCCTTGAGCATGAAATGCGGATAGCCGCCTTTCTCGAGTTGGCTAAGGGAGAGTTCGAGACGCTTGATCTCAGGGGTCTTGGTGACGTTATTGATGGTGGTAACGGTTACGGGTGACGGGTTATCGGTTACGGGGTGAATGACTACTACTTCTTCATCTTCGATATAGATCACTTTGTCCGTATATTCGACGATGGGGGTGGCATCGGAAGCGAGAAAATACTCCTCTTCGCCGATACCCACTACGAGCGGCGAACCCTTGCGGGCAGCAATGAGCGTATCGGGGTGTTCCTTGTCGAGGATCGCGATGGCGTAGGCGCCGATAACCTGCTGCAGAGCCAGTTGCACGGCAGTCTTGAGGTCCACATGTTGGTTCACCTGGGTGTATTCGATCAGTTGCACAAGCACCTCGGTGTCCGTATCGGACTTAAAGGTGTAACCCTGTTCCATAAGGCCGGCTTTGAGCACGGCATAGTTCTCGATGATACCATTATGGATGATCGCCAGGCGCTCACTCTCCGAGTAATGCGGATGGGCATTGATGGTGTTCGGTTCGCCGTGCGTAGCCCAGCGCGTATGCGCGATACCGATACATCCGCGCGTATCTTTCTCCGCGCAGAAGGCTTCGAGTTCCGCCACTTTGCCTTTGGCTTTATAGACGTTGAGTTGTCCGGCTTCGTTGATGAGCGCCACTCCGGCACTGTCATAGCCGCGGTACTCGAGACGATGAAGACCCTTAATCAAAATCGGATACGCTTTGCGTTTCCCGATATATCCTACAATTCCACACATACAAACTGCGTTATTTGTGAATTAGTCATTTACCATTTACGATTGCGCTTTTGATCCGCCGCAATGCTTCTTCGATCTCTGCTGTCGAGATAGCGTACGACAGACGGATACAGTCCGGGCAGCCAAAGGCTGAACCGGGTACTACAGCCACATGCGCTTTGTCCAGCAGCAGTTCTGCCACCTTGTCTCCGCCGCCTAAGGCACTCACGTCGGGGAAGAGATAGAACGCACCCTGCGGTTGGTTGAATCTCCATCCGGGTATCTCCGACGCCAGACGGCATATCAACTCGCGGCGCTCTTCGAACACCTGTCGCATATCCTCTACACAAGCTTGCGAACCCGTCAAGGCACTCTCAGCGGCTCTCTGCGCCACCATCGTCGCACAGGTCAACTGCTGTCCTTGCAAGCGGATACAGGCATTGAGGAACGGGCGGTTCTTGGTCAGCAGCCAGCCGATCCGGTAACCTGTCATGGCATAGGCTTTGCTTACGCCGTTGACGATGATCAGCCGGTCTGCCAATGGCTCAAAGGCCGCCAGCGTCAGAGCCGACACATCGTACGTCAAGGCCGAATAGATCTCATCGGACAGCACGATCACCTCCGGATAGTCCCGCAGCACAGCCACTAAGGCCTCCAGTTTCTCGCGACTATAGATGGCGCCCGTCGGGTTGTTAGGCGAACAGAGAATGACCATGCGCGTCTTGGCTGTCAGCGCTGCGCGCAGTTGTTCCGGCGTGAGGCAATAGTCGTCTTCATACTTTGTATGCACAGCCACCACCTTGCCTTCGGCTAACTTCACCATCTCGCTGTAACTGACCCAACTCGGCGTTGGGATAATCACTTCGTCCCCCGGGTTGATGGCCGTCTGAATGGCATTGAAGATCGCCATCTTGGCGCCCACCGACACCAGCACATCGTTCGCTTCCCATGCAATCTGATTACCAGCCACACCGTTCTGCTGTTTGGCTATTGTAGTTCGCAAAGAAGCTATTCCCGCCACCGCGCCGTAATGCGACCAACCGTCCTCAACGGCTTTCTGCGCCGCCAGACGGATCGATTCGGGCGTATCAAAATCCGGCTCACCCAGCGACATACTGATCACATCGATCCCTGCCGCCTTCATCTCTCCGGCTCGCGCCGCCATCACCAGACTCTGCGACGCCGCTATCTGTTGTATTCGATCTGCTATCTGCATGAAACCCCATTTGTGATTTGTGATTTGTGATTTGTGATTTAATGTATAAACATTAATTCTCTGTATTTGGGCAGGGTCCACATCTCGTCGTCGACGATGAGTTCGAGGGCATCGGCGTGCTCACGGATCTCCGCCATCAGGGGCAGGACGTTATCGTGATAAGCCAGCGCTTTGGCCCGCTCGTCGGGTTGACGGTTGGCTTTATGGCGCGCCTCGGTCATCCGCTCTACGCCGTCGAGGATAGCGCCCGAGTGCTCTTCGATCTGCTTGATGATGCTGTAGTCCATCGCGTTGAGAGACGCCGTCTCGTCGGCTGAGAAGACCTGTTTGACCGCCAGCACGTTCTGCAGTAACATCGTCTGATAACGCTTGGCAGCAGGGAGCACATGGTTCACCACCAGGTCACCCATCACGCGGCTCTCGATCTGCAGTTTCTTGACATATGTCTCCCATTTGACTTCGCTCCGGCTCTGCAATTCTGCGCGCGTGAGCACGCCTGTGCGCTCGAACATATTTATACTGGTGTCACTCAGGTAGCGGTCGATGACCAGCGGCACACTCGTCTCGCAGTCCAGCCCGCGCTTGGCGGCCTCGGTTTTCCACTCTTCCGAGTAACCGTTGCCGTCAAAGCGAATGGCCTTGCAGGCTACTATATATTTCTTAATCACGTCAAAGAGCACGCGCTCTTTGGGCTCGCCTTGCTCGATACGCGCATCGACCTCTTCTTTGAAGAGCATCAACTGCTCGGCTACCGCCGCATTAAGCGCTAACATCGCCGCGCCGCAGTTGGCGGACGAACCCACCGCGCGGAACTCGAAGCGGTTACCGGTGAAGGCGAACGGCGACGTTCTGTTGCGGTCGGTGTTGTCGAGTAAGATCTCCGGGATGTTGGCTACGCCGAGCTTCATCTCCTTCTTGGCGTTGATGATGATAGCCTCTTCGGCGCTCGCGTGCTCGAGTTTGTCCAGCACCTCGCTGATTTGCTTGCCGAGGAAGACAGAGATGATGGCAGGCGGTGCTTCGTTGGCGCCCAGACGATGCTCGTTGGTAGCCGAAACGATGGAGGCTTTGAGCAAACCGTTGTGACGTTGCACAGCCATGAGTACGTTGACGAGGAAGGTGATGAACTGCAGATTCTGGTAGGGGTTCTTACCCGGTGCCAGAAGGTTGATACCCGTGTTGGTGGACATCGACCAGTTGCAGTGCTTACCGCTTCCGTTCACGCCAGCATAGGGTTTCTCGTGCAGCAATACGCGGAAATGATGTTTCTCGGCCACCCGCTCCATGATACTCATTACGAGCAAGTTATGATCGTTCGCCAAGTTGACATCCTCGAAGATAGGCGCCATCTCAAATTGGTTCGGTGCTACCTCATTATGACGCGTACGAACAGGTACTCCGGCTTTGAGCGCTTCGTACTCCAGTTCGCGCATAAAGGCCAGCACACGTGCCGGGATGGCTCCGAAATAATGGTCCTCGAGTTGTTGGCTCTTGGCGCTGTTATGACCCATCAGCGTACGTCCCGTGAGCATCAAGTCCGGACGAGCGTTGTACAAGGCTTCATCGACGAGGAAATACTCCTGCTCCCAGCCAAGATTCGCGTGCACGTGCTTGACCTGTTTATCGAAATACGCGCACACCTCGCGTGCGGCATGACAGAGCGAAGCCGTAGAGCGGATGAGCGGCGTCTTGTAGTCCAGCGCCTCACCCGTGTATGCCACAAAGACGGTCGGGATACAGAGCGTGTCGCCGATGAGGAACACCGGACTCGAAGGGTCCCATGCCGAGTAACCGCGCGCCTCGAAGGTATTACGGATACCGCCGCTGGGGAAGGACGAAGCGTCCGGCTCTTGCTGGTACAGACTCTCGCCGCTGAACTCTTCCATCAGCGCACCGTTCTTGAGGGTGAAGAACGCGTCGTGCTTCTCGGCTGTACCGCCTGTCAGCGGCTGGAACCAATGCGTGAAATGCGTCGCGCCGTGCTCTATCGCCCATTTGCGGATACCGATCGCTACCACACCCGCTATCTCACGGTGGATGGTGCGGCCGTTGTCCACATCGTCGAACAACTGATCCAGCACATCCTGCGCGATGTATTCCTTCATCTTCTCACGCGAGAAGACGTCTTGCGCAAAATAATCCTTTACTTTACCTTTCGGCTCTTCCACAACAGCAGGTTTATGCTCAAAAGCTATTTTTAACGCTTCCAAACGAATATTACTCATACTTTTGACGTTATTTTTCGTTTTTAAACTCACTTTCAAAATCAAGTCAAATAGATTTAATAATCCGTCCAACTTTTTGGGGTCACCTCAAGGTCCCTTTTGCATTTTTTCGCGTCGAATTACCACTCGTCGCCGCCCTGCTGAACAGGATTGAGGGTCAGCGTGAGCGTCTTCGTGTCGCCATACTTCACCTCGATTCGCTTCTCATCGCTGGCGGGTTCGTTGTCTTTATCGAACGCACGGAAGGCAAAAACAGCACTCTCGTCGCCCGATCCGTCCGGACCGAGATCCTCCAGAAACTTGAGTTCAAAACGAGCTACGCCGGAAGCGTCGGTCAAGTGCTTCTCGTCTGCGTTAGTCAGATACGCCGAAGAAGTGTTGTTGAAACGTCCAACCATCACACCTTCTACGGCCTTACCGGCCTGGTCAACAACAGTCACATCGACTATAGCTACCGTCTTGATGGGGTTACATGCAACAGCCAGCATCGCCAGCATTGCCATACATAATACTTTAAACTGCTTCATACAATATAGATATATAATTAGTTTATTCAAAAACGGCACAAAGGTAGTGCATTTTTTTGATATATGCAAATAAATCCTCAAAAAAAATTACATTTTATATTGCAGCGTTTTTAGGCTTTTGGCGTAAAAAACAAAAAAAAATAGAAGAATTTTGGGGAAATATTTGTTCATTTGTGAAATTTTTTGTAACTTTGCAGCCAAATTGGCTGCGCACCCACATATACGCAGCGTGCACGTACGAGAACACGTGCGAACTATAGTATAAAATATTATGAAAAAAAGCTGACATTCTTATTTCAAACATGGTTTTATCCATGTCTTTCATGTTACTTTTTTTCCCCATGCCCGGCCTCAGGCTTCATACGAGGCAAAAAGATCTTTGACATAGTGGATTTACCGCAAAAAGAAAGAAATTTTGCAGATTTGTGCGAAATTGTTTGCATATATCAGAAAAAAGCAGTACTTTTGCAGTCGCAAAAGTTTAAACAACACAATTATGGCACAAGAAACATTAAACGGACTGCTGCAATATGTCATTCAGACATTGTCGCCGGAGGATAAACAATGGTTTGCCCGTCAATTGGTAGACGACGCCTTTGAGAAAGAGCCGATGGAGCCTTACACATGGGAGGAAGCCCGTGAGCGTCTCGCAACTGCGCGTGAGCAATTCCGTCAAGGCCAATACTTGACACACGACGAGGTGATGCATTCGCAAATGAAAGAGGCCGTATGATAGACAACCAGCATATCAGATGGTCACTTTTGGCCTATGATGCATATCAGAAAATCGGAGACGATATTCACAAGCGATTTGGTTATAATGCGAAGAGTGACTATGAACAGGAAGTAGATAAAACGATTATAAGGCTGGCTAAGTTTCCGGACTTGGGAAAACAGGAGTTTGAGTTAGCCGAAGATGGTTCAGTTCGCAGCATGCCGGTTCGCAAACTTAGCAAGATTATCTATTTTGTTGAAGAAGATATATTGTATATAGCTGATGTTTGGGCAACACGCCAAGATCCAGATTATCTAAAAGGGCGTTTCCAGAAATAAACGAATAAAGGTTATTTTAAAGCGGTAATCCACTAAACGGTTTACCGCTTTTTTTGTGCATGGCGGTAAACGGAGTGAAAAGGACTAAGCTGAGTGAAAGGGACTAAGTAAGGTCGGTAACAGGGAAAGACTCTGTAAAGAGTAGGGAATGAGTCTGTAATAAGTCCGAGCCGATTGCGTGTCGAATGCGTGTCGTTGCCGTGATTTGGATGAGAGATAGGTCTGAGGATGGTTAAGGA
>CACYGT010000014.1 GCA_902774075.1 uncultured Bacteroidales bacterium | reverse complement strand
CCGTATTTCTCACAGAGTTTCATACCCAGTTCTGCGTGCGGCAGTTCGACGTCTTCGTCCGCCACTTTACCGATATCGTGGAGTAAGCCGGCACGACGAGCCGCCTTGACGTTCAGACCGAGTTCACCGGCCATTGCGGCACAGAGGTTAGCGGTCTCACGCGAGTGCTGGAGGAGGTTCTGGCCGTAGGACGAACGGTACTTCATCTTACCGACCAGACGAATGAGTTCGGGGTGCAGACCATGGACACCAAGGTCAATGGTGGTACGTTTACCGGTCTCGATGATCTCATCCTCCACTTGTTTGGTCACTTTCGCTACCACTTCCTCGATACGCGCGGGATGGATACGGCCGTCCTGCACGAGCTGATGGAGCGCCAGACGGGCTATCTCACGGCGTACAGGGTCGAAGGCCGAGAGGGTGATCGCTTCGGGGGTATCGTCTACGACGATCTCGACGCCTGTAGCAGCTTCGAGTGCGCGGATGTTACGTCCCTCACGACCAATGATACGACCTTTGACTTCGTCATTCTCGATATGGAAGACCGAAACGGTATTCTCTGCGGCGGTCTCGGAAGACACACGCTGAATGGTTTGGATGATGATCTTCTTCGCCTCTTTGTTGGCCTCGAGACGGGCATTGTCCATGATCTCGTTGATGTACGACATCGCCGCGGTCTTGGCTTCGTCTTTGAGGGCCTCGATGAGTTGTTTCTTTGCCTCCTCGGCAGAGAGTCCGCTCAGTTGCTCGAGTTGGCGTTCTGCCTCATGGTGCAGACGATCGACCTCTTGTTGCTTGAAGTCGAGCGCTTGCTGGCGTTGCTCGATCATTTGCGTTTTTTGATTCACTTCGTTGAGGGTGCGTTGAATATCGCCCTGACGCTGGTTGAGTTGCTGCTCGCGTTGCTGCAAGCGCTGCTCATGTTGCTGTATGCGTTTCTCTGCTTCGCGCACGGTGTTGTCGTGCTCGAGTTTGAGAGCGATAAACTTCTCCTTAGCCTCAACAATCTTGTTTTTCTTCACCACTTCGGCCTCCTCGGTAGCCTTCTGCACGATGCCGGCTCCGATGATACGAGCGATGAGATAGTAGCCACCGGCTCCGAGAAGGAGCCCGCCTACTAAACATAAGATAATTGTTAGAGTCATTGTTTTAGTGTGTTATTGATTAAATCATTGAGTTCTTTGAGCTCTTTTTCGATAGGCACGAGCGATTTCTCGCGGGCGTCGGACTGCAGGGCAACCGCTACCTCGAGGGCCGTGTACATCCAGAGCTGCTCAGCCGAAGAGTTAGGCAGGAGCTTGAGGTAGTACTGAAAACGGCGGTTGAGCAGTTCAGCTGCCTTGCGGTAGTTGGGTTCCTGCTCACGCGGCACATCGAGACCCACATTATGGGCATCGAGGTGGAGGTTGATATGTTGCTTGTCAGGGGTCATTTTTTCAATGCGGCAATTGCCCTATCTACTTGTGAGATGAGGGCATTGATACGCTTGAGTGCCTCTTCGTTCGTCTCTGCGGCAGAGAGTGCGTTCGCGGTCGCTATGCGGCGGTTTTTCTGCTGTAACTCCGCCAACTCGCTATGCGTACGAATGAGTTCCTGCCGCTGGTTCTCGATGTCCAGACGCAGTTGCGCATTCTCCTTTAGCAACTCATCATAGCGCTGAAGGAGAACACGGATATTCTGCGAAAGATCGTCGAGAGCCTGCATTTGAGTATTCAGTATTCAGTGTTCAGTTTAGAAAGAATAACCTACACCGATACCGAGGACGCCTTTGAACTGCACGCGCTCTTTCTCAACGGGGTTACCGCCTTCGTCGGCTGAAATCAGCGTACCCGGATAGTACTTGAGGTTGGTCTGTAAGGTGATCTGCAGACATTTGAGGAACTGATAGCTAAGAGCTACGTCCCAGTCCACATCGAACATACCGAAGTAACGATTGTTGTTCGAATAATCGAAGTAATACCCTGCCTGATAGTAATCATCTCTGCCTTTGCCAGGATTGTTCTCCAACCATTTCTCGTACACATTAAATCCCTTGCCTTGGTACGGCGTGAAGAGAGCGAGGGTCGTACTAAGTTTGAAATCCTTGTAGGTATACGCAATAGAACCCTTGAAGCTCAGACCGAACTCTGCACGTGCATTGCGGTACAGTTTGTCGCCGTTTTGGTCGTATCCGATGGTACCATGCTTATCCTGAAGTGTACTGCGCAGATCTTGGTGCGCATTCATCAATTCCTGATAAATAGCCGGTGTCCAGTCAGCCTCAGTCTGCGTGGTGTTACCCGCCAGCCACATCTCTTTGGTATAACGCTCATTCCACGTATTACCGGTATAAGCGGAGGTGATACGACCTGCGATCGGAGAGAGATATACCGAGAAGTCCGCTCCATTCACACTATGCTTGTAGTCAATACCGACAGAGATGTCCGTATAAGAAGGAGCTAACCATTTGGAAATGATCGGGTTGTAGCCGTCTTGATATTGACGTCCAAGCGCATATTGGCTTTGGAACGAACCAAGAACGGTCAAATACCAGTCTTTATGGAACTCCCAACCAAATTTGGTAGCCAACTTAATCTGATCACTTGATTTCTGGAACGGGTCTTCTTTCTGCTGAATCCATGTCATACCGAAATCGGTGTCGAAGTTCGTTTCCCATGCGATAGCGTCTTTATGATAAAGAAGGTGCAGCTTTGCAAAAGCAATACCGTTGACGTTATTCTTACCACCGGCAGACCAGTTAACAAGTCCTGTAGCGGCTGCATTGAGGCCGACAGTGCCGTCAAACTTCCAAGCTTTCTCAGCGTTCTCCAGATTCTTAAGGTCACCGCCAGCCTTGGCAGCTGCTTCAGCGTTACCGGTTACTGTAGCTTTGTTGACCTGATTTGCAAAGAGTGTTGTCGCTGCCAGAAGGCAGATCGATAACGTAAAAATTGTTTTTCTCATTGTATTCAAAATTGTTTGTTATACGTAAAATTATTTGAAGTCCGTTTGTTCGGTTTTCAAAAACCGCACAAAGTTACAACTTATTTTTGACATGTGCAAATAAATAATGTACGTGCGCAACATTTTTTTACAAATGTGTCAATTTTTACACATTTTTTTTGAATATATGCACACGCATGTGCAAAAAAAGCAGTAATTTTTAAAAATACGGAATATAAAATCAAAAACATATGAAAAACCTCGTAAAAAGTCTAATTATTGCACTGAGTTGCCTTGTGGCCAATGTCGCCTGGGCAGAAGATCCCACATTGGCCATTAACACCGAAGAACAGGGAACAACTGATTTCTTAGGAACGTATGCAACAGAAGGTATTACTTTATCCTCTTCTGTATCTTGGTCTAGTGGCACTGTACAATTAGGTAACACTGCCAACAGTTATGACCAACATTATTTCGAAGTGCTGGCAGGTGCAAAGATTGACAGTATTAGTTTCCTGCTTTCCGGAAACGGGTCCAACAAATCTATTCAGGCACCTGTTTTCGGCTGGGAAGAGACAGCAACATCTAATAATGCTGACACCTACTGCATTTTGAATGCAGTCACTGTTACTGCCAATTCCTACGCAGCCGCTCAGTGGTTTACCTATGATTTCAGTAACTCTGACATCAAGTGTGCACGTATCTATCGGAGTTCTAAGTTCATCAGTTCCGTAGATCCTGAGTATACTGGAAGCAGCACTGCTTTAGGTAGCGGTCAAACCATTAGAATATGGGGGCTCAAAATATGGCTTGCCGGTTCATCATCTCAAGATCAGCCTGTGGAAAAAGTCACCATTACTGGTCCGGAACAAGGAGCAGTAGGTGTGCCTTTTAAACTCACCGCTAAGACCGAGGGAGGTAAAGCCTCTGAGTTCTGGTGGACTGAAGGTTCAGGCACCACACACATCAGTGACAAGAATGTGCTTGAAGTAACACCCGACTCCAAAGGAACGTTCGAGTATAAAGCTTGGGCAAAAAACGAGTACAATACAGATCCCGCATCTGCAACCCATACCATTGAAATCACTGTCCCAAGCGGAGAAATTATCAAAGCGACTACTACGGGGGTAGTGAGCGGTGTTATTGGCGGAACCTACGAAACTAACCTCGGAACAGGCGATACAAAAAAATTAGATAAAAATAAATATTTTGGTTTCACTCTCGCATATGGAACATTCGCTGAGAAAGATACTTTCGTGATTAATATCACAGAAGGAGCGAATCTTGGTAAATGTATGATCTATGCAGACAAAGAAGGCAATGAATTGATCTATGACGAGGGAATTGTGTACACCAAAGCTGATGCCGATGAGCCTGTCATTTGTGAAACCGGACTAAAGAAGATTGAACTACCAGAGACCGTTAATGGCAAATCCTCTCTCTACCTTTATCGCGAGAATGGAAACACTCAATGGAATCCTAAATTCTCATATATTGCCGTCATACGCCCAGAGGGAGAACAGGAACCGATACCTGTTACGGGTGTTTCGATCGACCCTAAGGAGATTTCTATTGAAGAAGGAAAAACCGCTACTCTTACCGCTATTATTGAGCCGAAAAATGCAGACAACAAGAAAGTGACGTGGAATAGTAACGCTGAAGGCATTGCCAAAGTAGACGATAACGGAATAGTTACCGGTGTCGCCAAAGGCGATGCAATCATCACCGTAAAGACCGCTGATGGCGGTTTTGAGGCAACGTGCAAGGTAACAGTAACCGAGCCGGCTCCTACAGTAGACGTAACGGGTGTAGAACTCAGTCAAGAAAAAGTATCTATTATAATCGGTCAGACCACTACGCTGACTGCCAAGGTGCTGCCGGAGAATGCAAGCGATAAAACGGTTGAATGGAGCAGTAACAAACCAGAAGTAGCCACTGTTACGAATGGTGTAGTCAAAGGTATTGCGGAGGGAACGGCGACTATTACCGCAAAGACCGTGGATGGCGGATTTGAAGCGACTTGCGAAGTGACCGTAAAGCCTGTTGCCGTTGAGAGCGTGAGTCTGGATAAGACAGAGGCAACAATTAAAGTCGATGCAACCCTGAAGTTGACGGCTACCGTTTTGCCGGCCAATGCGACGAATAAAGACGTAACATGGAGCACGAGTGATGCCACTATCGCCACCGTTGATAAAGGTACCGTAACCGGCGTTGCCGAAGGCGAGGCTACCATCACAGTAAAGACCGTGGATGGCGAAAAGACGGCAACATGTAAGGTGAAGGTTGAGCCTGCATCGTCAACAGACTTGACAGTTCATGCACCTGAAGTATATGAAGAAGCAGAGCCTAGAGGATGGGGCGGCACATTAACAGAGTTTAATAACAAGAAATATGAGGTATTCTATTTCAACAAAAAGAATAGTGCAGCTTCCGTAGGCTTGGATCCTTTGATAGAAAATGACATTACCGCTACCGGCTCCGGTAATTCCGTGACCGTTAAGGGCAACTGGCTCAAAGGTGAGAAATTACAAGTAGAAGGAAGCACCTCTGATGATAGCGAAACGAAAGCGAAAGGCAAAGATGAGTTCAAAGATTGTAAAGGTTCCTTTAAAATGGCAGGAGGCGCTTATATAGAACTTTACGTTAAAGGATATAGTATGTTCTCTATCTTGGGTAAAGATAACAACACGACCCCTTCAGGCAGTACAGCACGTTGGTTACAGGTGTATATAGACGAGGAAGAAGTTTCAAAGCAAGAAGATGCATTCACAAAAGACTCTATCCGTCGATATGAGATTTCTTCTCCAGAAAAAGCGCACCTTATTAAGGTAGTTAGTATGCATAGTAGCAATAGTTACGCTTATGCTATCTCCCTTGAGGTTTCTGACGCTCCATTAGTTCGTCAAGTGGCGGGACCGAAGGAGCAGACCGTTTATCAGACTAAGGAGATGGAGCCGACAGCCTATGTGGTTCGTAGAGCGGCAAAAAGCAAGTTGGCTTGGAAGGATGACAAGGCTGCGGAAGGCATCTCGATGACAGAAGGTACGAATGACTCGGTCTTCGTGAGCGGTAAGGCGACTGCAGCAGTAGGTACCTATACGTATATCGTTCAGGCATTGGACGCAGAGGATAAGGTAACTGCCACCGAGACCGGAACGCTGACTATTAAGACGCATGTGTTTGACTGCGAGCGCGGCAATGATTTTAAGGCTGAGGTAGGCGAGCAGATTCGTCCGCTGAGCTTTAAGTTCTATGCGGCCAACAAAGAAGATATCACGCTGAATTGTGATATTGAGGGTCTGACGCTGACGAAGAAAGACAGCATAGCTGTGCTGGAAGGTACACCGAGTGCGAACACGGCAGAGGGCGAACACACCTACTCCATCAAGGCGGCAGGCGGTAATACCGTAAGCGGTACCATCACTGTTTCGATCCCGGATCCGTATTTCGAGCCGATAGCAGAGGTGATAGCCCGTATCAATCAGCAAGTGACATTCGCACTCATTGCCCGCCACGCAGAGACCGTAACAGTGACAGGTCTGCCGAACGGCTTCACATGCAAGTACGACAAGGCAACAGACAAAGCGACCATCACCGGTACTCCGACGGCTGAGGGAGAAGTGCCGTTCACCGCAACAGCTACCCCGCGCTATCAAGGCAAACAAACAGTCATCGCAGATGGCAAGCTCATTGTGATCGGACAGAACGAGAAGATCATGCTGGTAGTGCATAAAGACCTGGAGAGCATAAACGACGAGCCGGTAGCGAAGTTGATCAAGGACACAAAGGGCTTCTATGTCACCATGCGTAAGCAGGAAGAGTTAGAGGGCTCGAGTGTGGAGGCCTTTGACTTCTTGTTTATCTCGGAGAATGTGGATGCCGACCATAAGGCCGTGCAACAACTGACCAAAGAAGGCGGTAAACCGATGCTGAACATGAAAGCGTTCACTTATTCGCCGGATCGTCTTAACTGGGGTCAGCCGAACAACGGAACAGTTGATACCGTTACTCATAACGGACAGAATATCTTCGTAGAGCGCAACGACCATCCTATCTTTGAGGGCAAGCAACACGGCGAGACGATCACGATACTGAGTCAAATCGTGCAGAAAGGTGTGATGCCGATCACCATCAACAGCGAGACGCTGGGTGGTTCGTACTGTCTGGCCACCGCTTATACGCGTGACATCAAAAACTACTACAAAGACGGCGAGTTGCAGACGTTCCTGCACGAGATACCGGCTTCTGTTCGCGGAAAGAAATATATCTGCATGCCGATCGCGCTGAGCAGCAGTAAGTACCTCACGGATGCCGGAAAGAACCTCGTGTCCAAGGTAGTGGACTACCTGATGGACGAAGAGCCGTTCACTCTGCCGGCTACGGAGTTGCAGATCAACAGTTTTGTGGTCGAAGGTTTTGAGGCGACTATTGAAGCGAACTATGTCATCGAACTGGAGATCCCCGCGAATCGTTTCCAAGAGTTGGATAGCCTTAAGCATGCGAAACCGGTGATTGAGTTGGAGGATCCTATTTACACCCACGTAAGCCCGGAGTCCGGCGAGGAAGTGGACTTGCACTATGCGACCTTTATGCCGGTCGTTTATGAGGTGACGAACTACATCAAACGTCAGGCATACGATGTCTATGTACGTATCATCGGCACACAGGGTATCGAGGGTATCTATAGCGTCGGTGAGTGGGTCAACATCTATGATATCTTCGGCCGCAAAGTGACGACAACGAATGAGGATGTGTATCAGATGGAGTTACCGCGCGGTGTTTATATCGTAGTGACGAGCGAAGGACAAACACTGAAGATAATGCGCTGATGACCATCAGTATTATCGTTCCGGTATATAACGCGGCGCCGTATATCGCGCCCTGTCTGGAGTCGCTTGTTCGGCAGAAGAAGAGGCTGCAGATCATTGTGGTGGATGACGGCAGTACGGACGATAGTATAGCTATCGTGCGGCAGTTAGCGAGTCAGTATCCGAGTAGCGGTATTGAGGTATATGAGCAAGCACATGCCGGTCAAGCGGCTGCACGTAACATAGGCCTTGAGCACGCTAAGGGCGAGTATATCGCGTTCGTGGATGCCGATGACTACTTGAGCGATAACTGGATCGAGGAGCACTTGGCTGCGATAGACGATGTAGATTTTGTACAGAGCGGCTATCAGCGCGTAGATAGCAAGAAGGTGCTGATAGGTAGCCCTAAGTTACCGCTCTTCCTGCAGCAGTTCACGACTGTTTGGGGACGTCTGTATAGACGTAAGGCAATCGAGAAGATACGTTTTCGAGAAGGGTATATCTACGAGGATGTGTTGTTCTCCATTGACTTGTGGCTGAGCGGAGCGAAAGGAAAGATGATACCTTATATCGGGTATTTCTACACCTTGAATCCTCAGAGCACGACTTCGCGGCCGAACATAGAAGAACGCAAACTGCTATTTGAGGCCTTGCATCAACGCGCTAAGACCGCGAATGTAAGAGGCAAAATCATTATATACTATACATGTCTTCGATTGAGACTGCATTTTTTGACGATATGAAACACTTCCGTATAATCGCGGCACTTATCGCTGCCTTCGCTGTATTGCCCTTGATGGCTACTACCTATTACGCTTCGCCAAGCGGAACGGGTGACGGGAAATCCTATAACAAGCCGACTACTTTTGCTAACGGAGTCAGCAAGCTTCAGAACCCGGGAGATACACTCTATGTCTTGGGCGGGACGTATACGTTTACGGACAAGTTCAGCATCAATAAAAAAGGCTCGGCAAGCAAACATATCGTTATTGCCGGCTATCCGGGAGAGAAAGCGATATTGGATTTTCATAAAGTGGCCTACGGCACACGCGGCGTAAGTATTCATTCGGAAGCTTTATACGTCCATATCAAAGACCTTTCTATCGCTTATTCAGGAAAGAACAACCTCTATTGCGAGGGTAGTTATTGCCTCTTTGAGAACCTTGATATCTATGGCAGTGCAGATACCGGCTGTCAAATGAAAAAAGGAGGCAACAACACCATTCTCAACTGTGATAGCCATGATAATTTTGACTATGAGACGATGAGTGGGAATACGGCTAATTTCGGAGGTAATGCGGATGGTTTTGCGGATAAGCAGTTTACCGGAGCAGGAAATCATTATATCGGATGTCGTGCATGGAACAATAGTGACGACGGCTGGGATTTCTTCCAGCGTGTGAGTTCAAGTAATACGATCATTGAGAACTGTGTATGCTTCCAAAACGGTCCTGCGTATTACAACATGAAAGATCATCCGCGTTATGAGACCGATAAGGCATGGTTTGACAGCAAGGTTGGTACGCAGATGACCGACCGTTACGGCAACACCATCACGATCACACTGGAGCAATATCCGTGTCAAGGTAACGGTAACGGCTTTAAGATGGGAGGTCAGTATACGGACCATAAGATTCTTATTCACCATTGTCTGGCGGTGGGTAATAATGAGCGCGGGTTTGACCAGAACAATAACGGCGGTACCATGTGGGTATATAACTGCTCGGCGTACCAGAACAACGTCAACTTCGGTTTTACGACCGCCTTTGGCACCAACTACATGCGCAATAATATCACGCTTAGCAGTAAGAACGCGGACCAATATAAAGCACAGACGATTGCAGCCAATGACCATAACTCCTGGAATACCGGTCTTACGGCTTCGAGTAGTGATTTTCAGTCTTTGGACACCACACAGATATTGGCAGCACGAAAGAGTGACGGTAGTTTAGCAGAGGGTACATTTATGCGTCTCAAGAGCGGTTCTAAATTGATTGACGCCGGTATTGATGTAGATCTGGCATATAACGGTGACGCGCCTGACTTGGGGTGCTATGAGACCGCAGGCGAGGAGCACAAGCCGGACACAACGGATACCGTTCCAACCGTGCAGCCGGAAGGTACGTACGCGGTAGCCTTCGTTACTATCCTCAACAGTGCCGAAGACAAGCCGCTCCTCAAACATCTGCGTGCGAATGACTCGTTGTGGATCGTGGAGACAGACGCTTTAGATGCAACTATCGATTATAGTTCATACGACGTGTTGGTACTTGGCAGTAAGCCCGGTTCGACTGCAGCAGGTTTGTTGGCATTGAAAGGATACAACAAACCGATGGTGCTTCTCAAGCCTTGGCTTCTGAAGTCAAGTGCATGGAACTGGGGAACGGCTATCAACACTGCTGATTTAGCAGTACGTGTTAGTCAGTCGGAACACCCTATTTTCAAAGGCTTAACGATCACGAACGGCGAGTTAGCACTCTTCACACAATGCGAGACGAATGCGGTGACGGCGATCAGCGAATGGACGAACACGGAAGGCGTAGAGGTCTTAGCTTCTCCGGTTTCGCAGACTTTGGCTACTACGATCGCTGAGTTTCCGAAAGGCACTAATTGTAACGGGACAGTACTTCCTCAACCGCTTGTTATGATAGGCGTTTCAGAGTACTCGACCTTGTATCTTACTGACGAGGCCCAAAAGCTTGTTGAGAACGCCATTTTGTATCTCTTAGGTTCGTCTATTCCTTCCGGTATGGAGGATGTCTCATCGCCCGTTATGCCGCGTAAATATATACAAGAAGGCACCCTGTTTATTCAACGGGACACCCTCCTCTTCGACATCACCGGTCGCCGTATTCGTTAAGTTTACAGTTTCGGATAATTGTGGTAATGGTAGAAGCAGTTTTCTCCCATCTCTACTGTTATGTACGCTTGTCCTTCCTCGCTGTCTTTCGATGAATCGAGCACGAGGTAGTTGACACCTTTGAAGATAACAGATTGACGTGCATGCTGGTGGCCGCACCACACAAACTCAACATTGTATTGCGCCAAGAGAGACGTCAGTTCATAGGTCTCTTCGAGCGCCATGTTCGAAGTATGTCCCTGTGAGCCATCGAGTTTCCAGAGGTGCGTATGGGTAAAGACGATGATACGACGATAGCCCTCTTGGGACTTGGCTTCTAAAAGTTTCTTAAGCCAGTTTGTTTGGTCCACGCCCAGACTACCCTCTGCGCTGTCGAGGCAGATGAAGAGATCGAGTTTCTTATTGCCGTTGTTGGTATCAAACCAATAGGCAGAGGTATGGAAATACGAGCGGTAGATAGGCCATTGTTTGAAGTATATATCGTGGTTTCCCAGCGCGTTGAACAAATGATCATTGGCTAGGTTTAAGATACTGTCCACACAAGGGTAGTTCTTCTGCCCATCAATATGATCGCCTAAGTGCAAAGCCAATTTCGGCGTCGATGCGGCATTGTATTGGTCGATAAAATAGTCCAACAGTTTGTGGGACTTGCGGGTGATATGGCTATCTGTGCAGACATAGATGACATAGTCATCTGCATGCATATCCAGATGGATCTCCCCCACTGTGTCGTTATAGGCCATCGACTGCGCAAAACGGACTTGGACGGTCTCTCCGTTCGGAGAAAACATACCTTTCATATCGAGTGTTGAGTCCTCGTTAGCACAAGCCATGAAGACCAGTGCACTCAGCGCTATATAGAGAATTTTCTTAGTCATAGTTTTCAAAATTTATAGGTGAATCCTACTCTACCGGTCGCGCCGTAGAAGGTTGCATCTAAGTGGAACATTCCGGTCGGTTTGCATTGCGCAGCGAAGTTAAGACGCCAATGCTCGTTGATGTCGTACCACGCGCCGATGGAGAAGAGAGGTTGCCACATACGCTCCATCTGGTAGTCATCGACGTTACTGAACATGAACGACAGGTTCCAAGGATTGTTCTGCGGACGGCAGAAGACCTCGAGGCGATAGAGGAGGTTAAAGGGCTCTACGACATAGTTCTCATTGGAGTGCCAACTTCTTTGGTAATCGTCCAGAATGCGGGAGAAGACGCCGAGGGTCACAGAGACGTAATCCATGCGGTAGCCTACGCCGAGTGCAGCGGTCATATCGCCTAACTGGTTTCTAACCACCGCGCGATACATGATATCGGTCTCAACGAATAACTCACCTACCGGCAGTTGGAACTTAGGCCGTAACTGCACCGCGCCGGTATAAACGTTGGCGGTCGAAAATTGGAACTTAGCCTCCATCTCGAAATGCTGATTAATAGGCATCAAGGCCTGCAGATCGAAGTTTCCATGGTGTCCCCAGGTCTTGTTGTAACTGTACTCTCCGAGGAAAGTGACGCTGTAACGCCGGTCACCAAAGCCGGGGTTAGCTGCCATCAGCCACAACGGGCACAAGAGTGCGAATAAAAGAATGGTATTTCTCATTATATATTATTTGAATTTATCCTAATAATACAACAGTCAGTCCGGCTCCGCCGTGATTGACATCGCCGTCCCCGAAGTCAAGAGGCACTTGTCCGCGCTTGCGGCGTTGACGGTTAAGGTCATTGAGGTAGTCTCGGGTCAGTTGTTTGAGAGCGCCTGTTCCGGTACCGTGCAGGATGGTCACTTCGCCGGCGCCGACCATCAGGGCATCGTCCATATACGCGATGAGTCGTTCAAGTGCCTCATCGATACGCAGGCCTCGCAGGTCGAGTGTGCGCTCAAACGAGAGTGTACGTTTATGGGCGAGGTTCGTCGAACTGGAGGCTCCGGACTTAGCGGAGTTTCCGGAAGAAGCCGGCACGTCGCCTTTGAGGACGCGAAGGTCTCTAAAGTCACGCAGTACTTTCGGCGTTTTCTCTTGAGGCGCCGGAGTCTGCTCCTTGCCTTTGCGGGTCGCCTTAGGCGCTGCCACTTTCTGTTTCATCTCCTCGACCTTTCTACGAGCTTTCTTCGTCTTTTCCTTATCAGCCTTCGCTTCTTTGATCTCACGGATGGTTCGTTCGATGGTTGCATTGGATTGCTGGAGCAGTTCCTGTGCCTGCTCGCGCGCCTCGTCGAGTATCTCGCTTTTTGTCTGTTTGATGGCCGCGATGAGCGTCTCGTAGTGCGCGATACGTTCCTCGAGTTCTTTCTCTTTCTGGCGTATCTGTTGGCGCTTGCGCTCCCAGTATCGCTTGTCGCGAGCAATGTCCTGGAGTTGGCGATCATAGTCGATATGTTCTTCGCCCACCAGGTCAGTCGCATATTGTATAATGGAGTCATTGAGACCTGTCTGACGGGCTATCTCGATGGCAAAAGAACTGCCGGCTTGACCTATCGAGAGTTGGAAGAGCGGTCGCATAGCCCCTCGGTCATAGAGCATAGCGCCATTGACTACACCCGGTGTCTGTTCCGCAAAATGCTTGAGGTTCGTATAGTGGGTCGTGATAACGCCAAACACATGTTTCTCTACCAACTCACGTAAGATAGACTCAGCCAGCGCGCCGCCTATGAGCGGCTCGGTGCCGGTACCCATCTCGTCGATGAGGATGAGTGTTCGCTCGTCCGCGTTTCGCACAAAATGCTTCATGTTACGCAAGTGCGAAGAATAGGTAGAGAGTTCGTCTTGGATGGACTGTTCGTCGCCGATATCGATCATCAGTTGATCGAAGAGTCCTGCCCTACTCTGCTCGGCTACAGGCACTAAGAGTCCGCATTGGAGCATGTATTGCAAGAGGGCAACGGTCTTGAGGCAGACGGACTTACCGCCGGCGTTCGGACCGGAGATGACGAGTATACGGTTTTCGGAGGCCTGTAAGCGAATGGATAAAGGCACGACGGTCTTGCCTTGCGGCGTATAATGAAGCCAGAGGACAGGATGATATGCGTCACTCCACTCGAGCATCGGTTCGTTGATCAGTTCCGGCCGGATCGCGTGGAGGGTATTGGCTAGAGAGACCTTGGCATTGAGGAAATCCACTTGGGCTAAGAGACGCTGGCTCAAGAGGATGGCTTCCGTATTGGGACGTAACTGCTCGGTGATGGCTTGTAAGATACGAATCCGTTCGCGGCGTTCAGCGCCTTCGAGTTCACGTATCTGATTGTTGGCATCGACTACTTGTTGGGGTTCGATGAAGACGGTCTTGCCTGTGGCCGACTCATCGTGCACAATACCGCCTATCTTCCGTTTGTATCCGGGCGGAACGGGTATCACGAGACGTCCCTCGCGGAGTGTTGGTGTCGCGTCGGCGTCCACAAGTCCATCGGCTTTCGCTTGGCGAAGGATGGCATTGAGGGCACGACCTACACTGCCTTGTTTGTTCGCTATCTCGCGGCGAATACGCGCCAATTCGGGGGAAGCGTTATCCGCGAGACGACCATAACGGTCGAGGACGCGGTCGATCTCTTTGACTAAGATTCCTAGGCCTCCTAGGTTTTCTAGGGAGCCTAGATTTTTCAACAATGGATAACGCTGCTCATCGAGGGAAGCGAAGAAAGAGGCGACATCGACGGCATAGGAGAGTGTATGACGCATGTCATCCAGTTCGGCCTCATCGAGGAAGAGTCCTTCGATACGAATACGAGCCACCGCCTCACGCATGTCATGGATATCGCCGCGGGGAAAAGTGAGCATCGGATCGGCTTGGGCGAGCCTCATCTGGTCGGTGAGCGAGAGGAGGTACTGCACTTTGTCGAAGTCCGTCTCCATCTGCATAGCATCTACTTGCTCGCGACCGAGGGGCGAGGCACAACGACGCAGGAGTTCTTCGCGAATGACTGCGAAGTCTATTTTCTGCTCTATGTTATTGGGATAAAATGCCATCAGCCTAAGATACGACAATCATTGATCACGTTCGCGCCGAAAGCTTCGTTCAGTTTGGCCACTAACTCAAAGCGGTTTTCGAACAGTTGTGCTTTGAGAGCTGCCGAGGAGACGCGCACGATGAGCAGGCCGTCTTTGATCTCCACGCTACGCGTGAGTTTGGTCACCACGTCCCCCATGACCTTGGGCCACACTTCTTCTATCTGCGCTTCCAGCACCGATTGTTCGAGTCCGTTCTCGCGCAGGTACGCGACGAGCGCGTCCGTAATAGATAAGGAGTTACCGTTCATGGTCAATGATAGACTTTTTCTTCTTTGACTTTGCGCAGGTATATCTTCTGTCGCGTGCGGAAAGAACGGATCTGCGGGTCGAGGTCGTTAAGACGCTGGATCGCGTCGATGGTGACTCCTTCGTCCTGGCTTAGTTGCCAAAGGGATTGACCTGTATGGGTCCAGACATAGTCTTTGTCCCCCATTCGTTTTTTGGCGGAGAGGTAGATACGGTCGCCCTGTTTGAGTTCGCGTCCCAAAGCATCGTTGTCTTCGCGCAGTTCGCGTTCGCGTACGTTAAGGCGGAAAGCGACATTGGCATAGGTATCGCCGTCTCGCGCCATCACATAGACAAGTCCGTTCTGACGATGTTTGGGGTGCGAAAGCATAAAACTGTCGCGCTCCTCGCGTGCACTCTTCGGCTCTACGTAGGGAGGCTCGGGATCGTTATGAATGACCATGATAGGATCGGAACGACGAACGACTTGTGCCTTGAGCGGGCGTTTTTTTACTACGGGTTGCGGTGCCTGGACGCTGTCTGTTTGTACGCTATCTGTTTGAACGCTGTCTACTTTCGCCGGAGTATTCATTCTCACCAAGGTATCAAGATGGTAATCCTCGATGATTCGTATCAACTTAGAGGCATAGAACCGGTCTGTGGCATAACCGCACTCACGCAGACGGAAGGCCCATCCTTCGTAGTCTTCGATCGCCACCTCAAAACAGGTTGCATAGCGCGGGCGTTGAAGGAAGAGGGAGTGATCTTTGTACGACTCTGCAGCGTCGGCATACTGGCGAAAACACTCGCCTTTGCTGTCATCGTCGTAGTAATAGACAGCGCCGAGCCATTCGTTCGTACACTTGATGCCGAAGTGGTTGTGGGCGTTCACGGCCAACTCACTCTGTCCTGCAGAGGACTCCAGTAATGCTTGTGCCAAAGTGATGGAGGCGGGGATACCGTATTCTTTCTGTTGCTGCACCGCGACGTCTTTCCACTCGTTGATATAATCGAGGTAATACTTGTACTGTTGCTGCGCCGAGATCATCATACTCATCGTCAGCGCAAGGGTTAAAACTATTCTTTTTCTCATAATTCAACAATTTTGCGGCGCAAAATTACATTTTTTTTTTGACATGTGCAAATTTTTTTGTACTTTTGCAGTCAATTTGATTAATGGACGACAAGTATGTGGACATTGTTGGCATTTATATCGGCGCTGTGTCTGGGCTTTTACGACATCAGTAAGAAGATCGCGCTGAAGGAGAATCGGGTGGTTGATGTGCTGACCATCAGTGTCTGCGTGTCGTCATTGATTTTATCCGTTCCGCTGTTGTTATCGCGGTTTTGTCCCGAGATGATGGTAGGGACACATTTCTATGTACCGCGCATGGATCTGGAGGCGCACTTATACACGATTCTTAAGTCGTTTATTGTGCTCAGCAGTTGGATCTTCGCGTATATCTCGCTCAAACATCTGCCGCTGTCCGTTGTGAGTCCGATGCAAGCCACGCGCCCTATGTGGACGCTGATAGGGGCACTTTTAATTTTTAACGAACACTTGAATATGCACCAATGGATAGGTGTAGTGCTGGCTATCGGAACGATTTTTGTGTTTTCGTTCGGTGAGCATCGGATTCATCGGAATAAGCAGAATCTTCTGCATTCTCCGGACAAGCGCTATTATGTAGCGCTGGCTTTAGCGATATTGATCGGGGCATGTTCGGGTTTGTATGACAAATACCTGATGCGGCGATACGACCATAATGCCGTGCAGGTCTATTATACTTTCTATCAGGCTGTTATGATGCTGGTTACATGGACGATCATTAACCGCAAGAACTTGAAAGCGGCAGTCTGTGATCTTAAGTCGATACAAAAATTAGGAGTCATTGTGCTGATATCGGTATTTTTGATTATATCGGATAACGTGTATATGTTAGCGCTACGTGATCCGGATTCGATGATTGCTGTTGTGAGCACGATTCGTCGAGGCGGGGCTGTGATAGGCTTTGCTTATGGTCTTATTTTTCTTCAAGAGCCGGAACCTTGGCGCAAAGTGCTCTGCATGTTGGGTATTCTGTCCGGTCTTATTTTCCTCGCTTTAGGTGCGTAAATTGGCCAATTCATTTGGCATTTTGCAATTTTATTTGCGTATGTCAAAAATTTGTTGTACCTTTGCGGCCGCAAAGGTTTGAGCAAAACAACAAATATGAAAAAACTATTTTTTATTGGTCTATTGGCATGGGTTGTATTGGGTCTGACGAGTTGTGTGAACACGAGTTCGGGCTTGCAGAAAGATACCCGTACGCTGATCGTAAAGCCGAATCAGTGGACTTATGACGCACAACAAAGATCGTACTTCTGCCATTTTGATGTGCCACAACTGACGAAGGACGTGTATCAATACGCGAATGTGAGTGTATATCGCGAGTATTACAACGGTACGGCGAATGCCTATCAGACGGTATTACCGGAGACGTCCTATTACTCGGAGGATATAGTCGATGCAGACGGCAACGTAACCGGCACGGCCTTGTATGAGCAACATGTGGACTATACGTACGGGGTTAAGTTTGTAGAGGTGTTCTACACGATCTCGGACTTCTACTATCCGGCCGATTTCACGCCGGGCGATATGCGTTTTAGATTGCAGTTGACATATTGAGTAGCCCGATATACATAGTAGGACCGTGCGCAGCGGAGAGCCGCAAACAGGTGATGGAAACAGCGAAGCAAATCAAAGATGGCTTTGCTGAAGGATTTATTTTTCGCGCGGGCGTGTGGAAGCCGCGCACGAGCCCGTACACGTTTCAAGGCGTAGGCGAAGAGGGGTTAGCATGGTTAAAGGAAGTGAAGGAGCGATTTGGTGTTCCTGTAGCGACCGAAGTAGCGACGCCGGAACATGTGGAGAAAGCTTTAGCGGCGGGGATAGACTATTTATGGATCGGAGCAAGGTCGTCTGCTAATCCGCTAGCCGTGCAAGCAATCGCAGACTCCATTTGTGATTTGAGATTTGAGATTTCAAATTTGAAGGGAGTCTTGATTAAGAACCCGGTGAATGCGGACGCGGCGTTGTGGTTGGGAAATATCGAGCGGTTAGAGAAGACGGGTGTGCCGGTGATAGCGGTTCATAGAGGCTGTAACCATCAGCCGTGTTGGAAGATGGCGCACGAGGTTCGTTTAGTTCGGCCGGATATCCCGATGTTGCTGGACCCGAGTCATATGAGCGGTGATGCTGCGCAAGTGCCGACATTGATGGGTAAGATTGAGGAGTTGGGGTTGAACGGCGCGATGATTGAGGTGCATTGTGATCCGGAGCATGCTTTATCCGACAAAAAACAGCAGATAACTCCTGCTTACCTTATAGATACCCTCGATCCGATTGCGTGTCGAATGCGTGTCGTTAGCGTGTTTTCGACTACCGAGAGCCCGGAAGAGCTTCATTGGCTTAGGGCAGAAATCGATGAGTTGGACGAGCGTTTATGGGATACAATCGCGGCGCGAATGGATGTGAGTCGGCGTATTGGCGAATGGAAGAAAGCGCATGGTGTAGCACCTTTGCAACCGGAACGCTACCAGGAGAAGAGTGAAGAGTTAAGAGTGAAAAGCGAAGAGTTGGGCTTGGCTCAAGACTTCGTCAAACATATTTGGGATCTTATTCACGAAGAGAGTTTAAAACAACAAGAATGAAAATAAAGGTATATATAGTTTGTTTATTGATGAGTTTCGCCGCGATGGCGAGCGCTCAGGAGGCTGTGACCCGCACGAGTATATCGGGCGTGGTGGTTGACGGCGACACGGGAGAGACCCTGCCTTTTGTGCAGATCTACTTCCTCAAGCCGACGACGAGCAAAGGTGTTGTGGCTTCGGATATCGGTACAACGTCTGACGTAGACGGTAACTTCACCATCGGCAATAACGAGGGTTACACGACCTTGAACTTCCAGATGTTAGGTTATAAGACGGAGATGGTGACCTTGCGTAAGGGGCAGAACAGGACGAACGCGAAGATCAAGTTGACGCCTGATGTTTACGGTCTGCAGGATATCGTGGTGACGCCGAAACACCGTAAGCGCGACTACCGTCGTAAGGGCAACCCTGCCGTGGAGTTGATCAAGAATGTAATTGCGCACAAGGACTCGTTCTGCGTGAAGGCAGAGCCTCAGTACACGGCCAATTCGTACAGCCGTATGTCATTCGCGCTGGATAACATCAAGGTCAACTGGAAGAAGCCCTTCTGGCGAGATTTTGCATTTGTGCAGAAATACATCGACACAACGGGTGTTTATCCGAACGTGACAGTGAGTATCCGCGAGCACCTGAACACAGAGTACTACCAGCGCAAGCCGCACCGCGAGAAGAAAGTGCTGGACAAGAAACGCATCTTCGGCATCGAGAGTGTGATCGGCTCGGAGTCGTTCCAGAAGAATATCGATGCCATCTTCAAGGACGTGGATATCAATGACAACAGCATGAACCTGCTGTTTAACCGATTCGTTTCGCCGCTTAGTTCGACTTTGGCTGTCAGTTTCTACCAGTATTATATCATGGATACGATCATGGTAGACGGCTATCCGTGTATTGACTTGGCGTTCGTTCCGGTTAACTCAGAGAGTTACGGTTTCACGGGACATCTCTATATCGTCAATGACAGCACGTTCCGCATCAAGAAATACGCGATCAATGTGCCGCCCGATATCAACCTCAATTTCGTGAGCAACTTCTCCATCGAGCACAGTTACAAGCAGTTGGAGAACGGTCTGTGGGCGCCGGATCGCACAAGCACTTTCGCTAAGTTCTATATCTTCAACAAGAAACGCGGTATGTTAGCTCGTCAGACGAAGATATATACCAATTGGGACTTAGAGACGCCTATCGCGAGGGAGACTTTCTCGGCCTTGACTCCTGCGGACGGGATAGAGACGAACGACTCGACCGCGCAACTCGTCTGGGAAGGTCAATGGACAGACAGTATGCGTCCCGAGCCGCTGACGAAGTACGAGAGTTCGGTCGTAGATCTGGTGCGCGAGTTCACCAACACGCCTAAGTTCAACAGCTTGGCGCTGTTTGTCAATGCCATCACTACCGAGTATGTCCCGACGCGCAAAGCGGAGTTCATGTACCTGAGTAAGTTTGATTTTGGTCCGATCTATAACTTTGTCAGCTGGAACATGCTGGAGGGTGTACGTCTGCGTGTGGGTGGTGGATCGACTGCGCGACTTCACGACCAGATTTTCTTCAGAGGATATGTGGCGTTCGGTACCAAAGACCTGCTGCCGAAGTACAGCGGCACGTTCGTTTATACCTTCGGTAAGCACAAGGACCAACCGTATGACGGTATCAAGCATCATCTCCAGTTCACGGGGCAGTATGATATCGAGGAACCTGGACAGTTGACCGATGTGGTACGACGCGATAATATCTTGATGTCTATCCCGACGAGCACGCCGACGATGCCATTTGCTCAATATGTGTTCCATGCCAAAGTGGAGTACATGAAAGAATGGCGTAACAACCTGATGCTCTCTACGCATTTTGACTTCACGAACAACCGCGCGGGAGGTGCGCTGAAGTACGAGAAAGTGAACTGGATCGACCCTCATACTTTAGACACCCTCAGCGATCCTATTCGGACGAATATCGGCTCGTATCGTAACTATGAGGCAATGTTCGACCTGGAGTATTCGCCGGGCTCGACGATCGGTATGGACCGCGCCGGTATCAAGAGTCCGTGGACGCTTGAGAAAGATGCTCCGACGATTAAGTTGACCCACCACATCGGCTACTTGGATGACCGGCATAACGGCGGAGACGGCTTCTTCTATAACAAGACAGATGTCATGTTCGACAAGCGCTTCTGGTTCTCTGCTTTCGGTCACCTTGATCTGCGTGTGCAGACAGGTATCATCTGGCAGAAAGTGCCGTTTACGAAGTTGCATATCCCGCCCACTTCGACGAGTATTCTGTTAGGTCAGCGTGCGTTCAACCTGATGAAACCGATGGAGTTTATGATGGACGCGTATGTGTCACTGTACATGACCTATTATTTCAAGGGCTGGATCTTGAACCGTATCCCTGGTATCAATAAACTGAAGCTGCGTGGTGTCGTTTCGTTCGCGGGTATCTACGGCGGTTTGACGAAGAAGAATAACCCCTTCTTGCCGACGAGTAGCGGCTTGTACGCTTTCCCGCAGACAGCGACGTTCGACAAGGATGGATACTATGTATCCGGAACAACGTCGTCGCCTATCGGCAAGTTGCCGTATATGGAGATCACGGCGGGCTTTGAGAACATCTTTAAGTTTATCCGTATCGATTATATCCGTCGTATCACGTATAATGACTACGAATTGCCGTATCCTGCTGTCGATGCAGACGGCAATATCATTCGCAATGAAAATGGAGACCCCATTATGGCTCGCCGACGCATTGGTGCGTGGGGACGCAATGGTGTAAAACTAACCGTTAGATTCTCGTTGTAACACTATGAAAAAAATACTATTGATAGGTCTTTTGAGTTGCATGGCACTCGGACTTTGGGCGCAAGCCAATGACAGTACCCTTCAGGCGAAAATGGAGAACGTCAAGATGCAGTTAGTGGAGTTTGACACGGAGCGTACTTTGGATTCGCTGGACCAGGAGAAACTGCCCCGTTTGGTGTCCGGAGGTCTGTTTGCAGGTGCGAACATGAGTAACTTCATCATCACCCGAAACCATCGGCCGATGAGTTCATATATGCGTATCGGCGGAGAGTTAGGCGGTTTTATTGACTTCCGAATCACGAAACATTTCTCTATTCAGCCGCAAGTGATCTTCACGGCGCAGCAGAATTATTTTGCCGCCACAGATACAGCAAACACTCTCTGGTCCTTTGGCGCAGAGATACCGGTGTATTTCTTAGGGCGTTTTGGAAACTTAGCGAAAGGTTATGTTCAGTTCGGCGGCGGTATATATACCCATTTTACATTTGCCTCAAACATCAAAGACAAGTACAAGAACTGGGACGATCCTACAACCATCAAGCCATCGGAAGATCCGCATGACTATAGCAAGTTATACAGCCTTCACGACAACCATTTCGGTGCGTGTGTAATGGTAGGATACGAGTTCAAGTTCGGCATGCAGATCAACGCGCAATATAAGGTCAGCCTTTCGGATATTGCTACGTTCTATAAGGAGATGAAAGGTGACCCCACCGCAGACGCGCTTTTCTATCCACAGTCTATTTCCCTGGTGATAGGCTACCGGTGGAGATGATTTATCTCCGATGGAAGAAACGATAAACGGGCAGATAGTATTTGAGCCATTTGCGATAGGAGCTCGGTAAGATAAAGAGCTGAATCGTCGCGTTGCGAACCGAGCAAGCTGCCCAATACAGCCTGATCTTCCTGCCCTCCGGATAGCGCATCAGATAAGCCCTTGCCTCATTGCGGGCGAGGGCATTTTTATGCACATCACCCTTCGGGTGCGTGATCGAAAGACGATCGTCTATCTCGCAACGTAAGCCCCAAAGGCGCGCATAGAAACAAGCCACAAGGTCTAACCCCCAGCCGTGCGGGTTGATGTCCAGAGGCTCTAATTTCTCATAGACGGGACGAGCGTATAATCCTAACATACCCTCCGCAAAAGCCACCTCGCGACGCTTGCCGCTGTGTCGAGAATAGGACCAAGCGGCCCATGTATACGAATCGTCGGCGTGAGACGGACAATAGACGCCGACCCCTTCGAATGACTCATAGAGGAGGTAATGTTTGAGTTGCGCCAAGGCCTCGCGCGAGATGAGAACATCGGAGCAGATAAAGAACATATAGGGAAAGTTACCCTCCTTGGCCATCGTGATCGCATGGTGCATCATTCCGCTGTAGAAGACATTCGGCAGATAGACCGTGTCTCCGTCAAAAGGCGCAGGTTTTTCTCCACTATCCGCATCTATGATGTGACACTCAAATGAGGGTTTGAGTTCGCGATAGAGGTACTCCGCGTTCGCGGCGCCGCGGTAGTTGAAGATACAAACGAAGATGTCACTTGCTTTCATGGTGTTTACGGATTAGTTTGCTTTTACCCAGCCACTGAGGTAGAATAATGACCCCGGCGATTAAGTAATAATAATAGGTGCATATACGCCAGATCGGTGTGATGACCATGGTGGATATTTTCTGCGGGATATACTCAGCCAGGAAGTCGTCGAACATGACTTCTGCGAAACCGCTACCACCCGGCGTCGGGACGATCATACAGACGATACCTAAGATATACTGACGTGCGAAACACATCATGTTATCCGCTCCTGTCAAGGGGTTGAAAATCATAATAGCGGCATTCGCGATGAGGAAACGGAAGCCCCATATACCGATGGTCGATAAGGCCATACGCAGCCAATAGCCAAAGTCCTCGTGCTGTATCTCCCGCGCACAGTTACGTATCTCCAAGGCCGTGCGAAGACCCCGCATCTTGTATTTACGCAGGAACTTGAGTTTGAAGATCAGCCCGATTAGCTTGACGATGATGGTGGACTTACAGAACAGGCCGATGAAGAGCAGCGTGACCCACACGAACTTCATCGCGTAGCCGATGAGAAACGCCCACAAGTAGCCGTACTGAAAATAGCCCTCGGAGGTAAAGAGGTCGCCATAGGGGATAAACAGCAGCAAGAACGGGAAGAGCACGATCATCAGCAGTTCATCCATGAAAAGCGCCAAGATGGTCATGGAGGTAGCCCGGCTGATCTTGATACCCTCCCGATGGATAAACACGACCTCAAGCGACGAGCCTCCGGCCGCCGATGGTGTGACGGCAGAAGTGAACTCATAGAGCATGCGGATACGGAACAACTGGCTGAACTTCAGCGGAGCGCCCGACATGACGCGCAAGCGGTACATGCCCGAGAAATCTTTGAACAAGGTAAATAAAACGACCAGTATCACGAACACCCACCAATGGTTAGCGAGCGTCAACGGTTCGTCAGGGATACCGTTTCTCATCTCGCGCCAAAACATAAAGCCCACACCGGCTAAGCCGAAGAGGATCGGCCAGATGACCATGGACGGCTTAAAGCGCGAAGCCACGGAGCGGTTTTCGGATGCTGTTTTGGTCGTATCGTCCATTATTCGTAAGTTTGTATGAACTGAGCTATCTGTACGGCGCCATTACCTGCGTCACGCACTTCTTGCGCTGCTTCGCGATAGATATCTAAAATAGACGGATTCGCCACGCATTCGTTTACCCAGCGTAAGATACGCGCCGATCGCTTGAAGAAACGACCGCAGTTCAGGATAGAGGTAAAGAGGTGCATCGAATGGTACTCGATCGGCGAAGCGCAGTAGAAGACACCGATAGGTACCCCCATCAAGGCACTATCCAACATCGCGTTCGGGCCGCCTTTGGTAATAAACACATCGGCTGCGCGGTTGAGCTCATAGACCTTATCCACGAACTCATACGGGCGCAAGTCGATACGCGGCGCCACATGTTTCTTGAGACGCTCGAGGCGCTTATACAGGCGTTTGTTTGTACCGCAGATAGCAATCACCGTGATCGGGTGCTTGGCAAGCATCAAGGCATCGACCACACGGTTCATACCCGACTTACCGTATCCGCCGGCCGCTACCATCACCGTAAAACGATCCTGCTGCAGGTCATACTTAGCGCGGTAGAATGACTTATCTTCCGTCACCTCCATGATCTCCTTACGCGTCACAAACGGCACGATCATCAACTGCTTACGCGTAAAGTCGTGCTCTAACGCGTCGTGGAAAGCCAAACGGCAGTTGACAATGAACTTATCCACGCGGATATTCCACCAGTTATGCACATCATTATCCGGATCATACGTCACCACTTTGACATGCGGATCGATCGTGTCGCGGTACATTGTAGCCAGGAAAGAGGTCAAATAGTGCGTATCGATGATGATATCCGGACGAATCTCCTCCAACTGCTTGAGATAAATCTCACTTGCGCGGCGGTAGAGCAAAGATACCACAAAAGGCAACGAGTTATGAATACCGCCAATATGCGTAGCGGCCATCTGAATATAGTTATGCCAAGGGAAGGTATTCGCCCACTTCACATCGCGCACAAAACTCTTCTCGATCTTGCGCAACTTAGGGTCATCCTTGAACGTGTATTTGCGGATCACCTCGATATTAGGGTCCTGAAGAGCCTCTATCGCGGTAGCAATAGAGTTGGCGGTCGTGATATGACCAAATCCGGCTTCTACAAAGGTCACCAGAACGCGTTTCTTCTTTTGGGGTGTTGCCATATGGTCGTGAGATATTTGGTTAAATTTCTGTTTGGGCTGCAAAATTACGAAAAAAAAATGACATATGCAAACATATGCCATTCTTTTTGTAAATTTTTCGTATTTTACTGCATAAACATTATCCTGCCCTCGGAAATCTTCTTGCCTTCCGAGAAGAAGACGTAGAAGAGCGGTTCGTTCGGAATAATATCTACCAAGATACCGTCTGTGTAGTTCAATACGTTGCTCAATACCTCCTTGTTCTGACCGTCGACATAGACCTCTACGTTGTTCGGCTCAACCGTCGGGATAGCGGTGTAGTAGAACAACTGCTTACCGTTTCGGTCGTAGAGTCCGAAGTCGACACCGGAGCGGATCGAAGCCACGAACAGTTGGTTAGCGCCCGGCACACGCTTCACCATCACACTACCATCCTGTGCCTTTGCACCCGGATCGATAGAGGTGATCGCGAAATGGATATAGTACTTACGCATCGAGTTGTCTGCTGCGATACAAGTGATGACACAAGTGTCACCCGGTGCGAACGGAGCCACGTCGACATCAAGGGCATTGACCGAACGCGCACCTGCCTGAACGGTCGGGTTGTCAGACTTATAGACGTAATAGGTATAGAACGTCTCCTCCGGATCGAAGTCCTTCAGTGCTTCGCCGTTCACGGTGATCCATGCCAAGGCATTATCGCCATCTTCCAGCGTGATCTGCGAGATGAGGTACGTGGTCGTCGTTACCTCATCCTGCGCCGTTACAACGACGTTGATCATATTGTACTCGTCCATGAAGATCTCCACGGTAGCCAGCGTGTCGCTCAACTCGAACGTCACATCCTCGGCTGTGAAGTAGTCTTTCGGATCCGTACCATACGGGTGCTTATAGACATACTCGGTCTTCGTCGGACGGAAGTCCGGGAACTCATTGCCCTTCAGGAACAAGCCTGCCAAGAGCGAATCCGACGGCTTAATGAACTTGAAGATGATGGAATAAACAGCCTGGTCCTCACCATTCGGGGCCGTTACTGTGATATCCAACTGAATATCGCCGTTCGGCAACTCATGGATTGCCTCTTCTATCTTCTGCTCATCGTCATACTTCGTATAATCGCGAGTCGGTAATTGTTCCACAGCCGGCTTGTCTTTGTTGTACTCCAACTTGACGATATAACTATATACGTCTTGACGGAAGGGGAACTCAGCCGACGGGAGTCGTTCGCCCTCTGCGTCCAAGAGGATGATATCGCGCAGCGTCGTCACTTTCGACTTCAGACGTTCGAAGGTCAATGTATAGGTATTCGTGTATTCGGTATTCTCTGCCGTTACAAATATTTGTACGGTGTCTTCGAGTACCTGGATATCATATACCTGGGCCTCCTCTTTCTTGATGACGGAAACGATAGGTATCGAAGCCTCCATCTCTATCTCGAGCTTGTAGTTACGACGCTCCGAATCGAAGTTAGCCAGCGGCTTACCGCCTACGTTGATCATGTTCAGCGTAGCGTCCGTAGAGAGTTCTACCGGGTAGTGAATCGTGTACAGATTCATCTTACCGGAAGCAGCAGTGACGGTAATAAGCGACTTGTAACCCAAAGTCTTATAGCTTAACGTATCCGGAGCTTGCGATACCAGTACCTTCTGGTACTCATCGCCCTGGATAAACTCAACCGTAGGCAACGAACCGTTAAGAACCAGTGCCTCAGCAGCTGACAACTCATAGTTATACTCGAAGGTGTTCGGCTGGAAGTACGGCAACTGTTTCTGGTCTACGAAAACCATCTGCAGTGTAGCTATCGACGATTTCTCGATCGTGTACGAAACGGTGTAGGTGCTCTTCTTGCCGCTCTCGGCCGTCACTTTGATTTGACGAATCAGCGTTGTGCTGTCTGCCGAGAACTCAACTGTATCCATCTCAATAGTCTGTAGGTCATTCACTTCCTCCCAACTGATATCCGGGAAGGCGAGCGTACCTACCGGCAGCGATATAGCGTAGTACATCGAGTCGGGACGGAAGCCCGGCAGATCCTGACCGTCCTGATAAATCATATTCAACGTGTCCGCATCGGACTTCGTGAAGGTAAAGACAACTACGTACGTGCTCGGGCGCACTTCCGCGTCACCCGCCTCAGCGTGTACCTTAATAGTTGCCTGCGAACGGTCTTTATTCCAAACGACCTCGTCCAGTGTCTGCGAAGCCTCGCCCTTCTGAGCTGCTACTTCAGGCGCCGTGTGGATACCCTCGTCCAGTGTTACCTGATAGAAATAATACGTCGGATCGAAGTTCTCCAGCGGTTTGCCATCCAAGAAGATCATACTCAGGTCGGCGTTCTTAGACAGCGGTACCTCAAACTTCAGCGCATACTCGATATGAGTCGAACCATCTACCGCCGTTACATCCAAGCGGATCGTGGAGTCAGCGCCTTGCTTGATCTCTACGTTCTGACCGTCCATCTTGAGCTGTGCACTGACTTCCGGCAATACGGTCGTACCCGAAGGCAACTGGATCGTATAGTCCTTATTGGCCGGGTCGAATACCAGATCCGGGTTAAGATCACGCTCGAAGTCCTGGAAGTCCTTGCCTTCCAGCAAGATGTTTGCCAGCTGCGCGTCATTCGATTGATTCTCCACGTAAATCATCACCTCGTACTGCTCTGTGGTCACACCATCTTCCGCCTCTACCTCAAGGATATAGTTATACTGGTGGTTTTCGATGATCGTCACCTTATTAGGCGTTACCTTCTGGAAGGCATCGTCCGTCGTATAATCCACCGTAAACTGGCTGGTCTTGAGCGAGAGCGAGTAGAAGTGACGACCCTTCTCGAACTGATCCACGGACTCACCGTTCACCGTGATACCGGTCAGGTCTGTACAATGACTCTTCACGGAGTTGATAGTGAGGTAATAGGTCTCGCTGTTACCGGCTTCACTCGTTACCTCGAACTCTGTAGCACTACCGTTCAGTGCACCTGCCGTCACAACTACTTTCTGACCTTCCTGGCCTACCGCGTAGGTGATATTCGGCATTTGCGGCTCAGCGCGTTTAACGCCATCTGCCGGCAGCGGAAGTTCTACCGTATAAGCGAACTTGCTCGGATCAAAGCCAGCCAACGGTTCGTTATCCAACAGGATACCGGCCAACGTAGCATCGGTGCTCTTCGGACGACGAATGGTTACGCTATATTGCTTCTTGGAAACACCGTCTTCTGCGGTGACGGTCGTCGTGTACACCACGATCTCACCTTCCGTCGGAGTCTGCTCAGTAGCAATCGTCTGGGTCAACTCAGAAGCAACTGCCTCCAAGATGATCGCCGTATCCGACTCGATCGTATATTCGAAATCAAGTGTACTGAACTCACTGTACGATTGACCGCCCACAAGGAGATCCGCCAAGATAGCGTTGCTCGATTTAGAAGTAGGATAAGTCAGTGTGTACGTATGGTTTTCGCTACCATATACCTGCCATTCCATCTTGTCCGGAGCCTGGATATAAACCACAGAGTCTCTATTATCTTTGCGCTCGAAAGTAACAAGCTCTGTCGGCTTATTACCCTCGGCCGTATACGTTGTACCGCCCAGTTTTTCCCACTCTGCACCGCCTAATTTGAACTCCTGAATCTGACCGGTAGTAGGTGTGGTCGGATCGATACGATTGATGGTATAGGTACGTGTGGTCACGCCGTCCTCTGCGGTGATCTTCAGTACAAAACTGTTTGCAGTATAAGTGACGTCAACCGTCTGACCTTCTTTCTTTGCGAAGTCAATAGCCGGCATCTTTTCTGCCTCTAACGTAAAGTTGAAGTCCTCCGGATCACCAACAACGGTACATCCGGCAGGGAAATCGATATAGTTCGGATCCACCTCGTTGCTCTTCACCTCGCGGAAGACATAAACGGTCGTACTGTCTGTTCCATTCTCAGCGGCTACATTCACCGTCACTGCATTGCCTTTCTTGGTCATAGTGAAAAGTTGGTGAACATTAGTCGGGGTAATAGTCATATTCGGCAGTTTCGTTGTACCGGACGGCAGATTGACAAAGACGGTATCACCCTTCTGCTGCGTGGGGTACGAACCGAACGAAGCAGTGTAGTTCAGCGATGTGACAGCCTCACGGTGGAGCACAACGGTATAAACAGTACTATCACGTCCCTCTACGTTGGCGTTCTCACCGTAGTTCACTACTTTGGCCTTCAACTCACCGTTCACCCATTCGCCGTTATTCAACCACTCGATGGTCTGCGTCTGGTCGGGTTTCTGGCAAGTGAATTTCAATGCCGGTTCTCCCAGAATTACCTCGTCTGCGCCAAGCGTATAAGTAAAGGTATTACCGCTCTTAACGGTCGCCTTACCATTAACGGTAGCCGCATCCAGCACGGAGTTATAGACGAAACGGATATTACGAATCTGCAAGTCGGAACTCTTTGCTGTTCCGCCTGCGTAGATCTCCAGGTTTTGACCGCTCGACTCACTTGCACAGATCATGACGTTCATCCGTTGTACGGTGAAGTTATACGTCAGGTTCTGCGTCTTGGTGCGCCACTGACCGAGGTTACTGTAGTCGCCGGACATGTCATAGGCCACCTTCGTATTGTTATCCGTTCCGATGGAAACCCAGGCTGTCCAGGTGTTGATACCGTTGATGGTCATCAGCGGTTGATAATCAAAGGCAAACTGTTCCGGTGTGTTTCGATAAGTCTTGTATTTGCTCAGGTCCTTGACGTACTTGAAGGTCGTGTTACCGTTCAGTGCCACACCGTTGGACAGTTGCACCTCGCCCAAGGTCATCACACCCGGCACGGAGCTGTTGAGGGCACCACCACGAATCGTGGACAGCAGCACCTCTTTATCGCTGATTCGGTTCACCTCCTTACCCGTGTAATACGTGAAGTGGGACACCGTAGCATCATAGTCGATATAAGCGAACAGGTCAGCCGGAACGGACCATCCTTCGGGCTTGTAACCGGTCGAGTTGGAGGCCTGACCTTTATCTTTGGCTTGCGAACCGAAGATACCGCCTAACGTACTTACTTCATACCAGTGTCCGATCTTGGTGTCCACCCAGTTGAAGGTGAACGGAGCCTCGTCTTCGGGGTAATACCAGCAGATACTATATACCTCACCACCTTCAACGGTCAGTTTGATCTGCTTTTTCTTTGCATCAAGCGAAGACTTCGTTACTTTTGCACCATTGTATGCAACACCCTCAAAGTCTGCTGCGGTCGGTTGAGCCGTTACGTTCACCATGTAGTTATATACATCGCGGCGGAACTTAGGTACGCTCGTGCCCTTGAACGTCAGGCTCTTCAGTTTGCCTACCGTATCCGGCAAGATATTCGGAACGATCGTATAAACGATATCGTCCTCACCCGTGCGGTTTGCAGTCGCGATGATCGTAGCACCACGACGGATACCGCCATTGTAGAAATAGATCGTCTGCTCGTTGAAGTTCTTCTCTACTTCCGTCACCTCAAAGCTCTTAGCACCAAACGGCAGATCGATGGTGTTTGCACCCTTCTTCGGTACGATCTCGCCCTCTACTGTCGCGTCGGATGCCGTCACGTACGAGTACTTAACGTTCTTGATTATATTCTCACCTTCCGGCTGAGCGATATTGTAACTGATTGAATATGTGCGGCTGTTATTGCCTTTCTCGTTCGTTACAATGATCTTTGTGGTACCTGTGATCGGAGCTTCCACAAAATGTACCGACTGACCGTCCTTCAGCGCATACGCGATATCATACGGCTGGGTGGTACCAAACGGCACATTGAACGTATAGTCAGTCTCGGTCGTATCCTTCTTCTCGCCGTTGATCTTGAGGCTCTCCAACAAGGTGTCATCGGACTTCTCTACTTGGAAATCAATCGTATAATAGCCCGTATGGCCATCCTGAGACTTCACCTCAATCGTCGTCTTCTCGTTCGGACGACCGAAATAAGTCGTTACGGTCTGGTTGTCCAGCAATGCGATCGGGTTGACGTTCGGTACCACTTTCGTATCGCGCGGCAAGGTAACGGTATAATTGGCCACCTCGGGGTCAAAGCCCACCAGCGGTTTGCTGTCCACATAGATATTCTCCAGTTGGACGAGCGAACTCTTGATACGCGAGTACTTGATGGTATACATCTTCTCCGCGCCATTCTCGGCCATTACCAACACTTGTTGCGTCGAGTCGTTCGTATTGTAGATAATGACGGACTGACCCTCCTTCGGGGTAGCCACTACTTGCGGCAAGAACAGACCTTCCTGAATCTGGAATGGGCCGTACTCTGTCTCGGCAGGATCGAAAGTAAACGGATAGCCCTCTATCTGCAGATCCACCAGTTTCGGATCGCTGTATTTCTTGATCGTATAAGCCACCGTATATTCAACGACGTCCTTGTTCTCTGCCGTCACTTGGATAGCCCATTTACCTTCTGCCACCTGGCCGAAGAACACGACTTGCGCAGCCTCAGCAACCTTGTAACTGATTGTCGGATAAGCCGTACCCGGCTCTAACTCGTAGGTATAGTTGAGTTTATCCGAATCAAAGCCCTCAATAGAGTCACCGTCAGCATAGATAGCCTCCAGTTTGTTATTACCCGAATAGATACGGGTAAACGTGATGCTATAAGCACCCTTGTTGCCTTCGCTGTCCGTCACATGAATCCATGCTACGTTCTCTTTCCAAACGATCGTTACGGTCTGCGAAGCATCTTTCTTCGTGTACGTGATCGTCGGCTGCTCTTTGCTGTACGTAGCGATATAGTCCAACGAGTCCGAATGGAAGTCTGCGATCTTCTCGCCGTTGATAAACAGCTCTTCCAACTGTATCGAAGCCAGCGGCGCTGCCACAAACTTGATGGTATAGGTACTGGCGTCACCCGTCTCTGCTTTCACAGCAATGGTAGCTATACCTTCTGCGTACGGTGCCGTGATCGTTACCTGCTGACCCGGCGCTTTATCTACCGTAATGACCGGACACTTGTCGCCTTTCAGCGTCCATGTATAGGAAAACTCTTCTTTGGAGAACTTAGGCAACTTCTCACCATCCAGATAAATCATATCCAACTTGGCGTTGTCCGATGCGCGTACGACGAACTCAATCGTATATTCGCGTTTGGCGCCGCTCTCTGCCGTTACGGTGATAGTCTGTATCTTACCGTTCAGCACACTCAGCACACGCTGGGTCGCTTCGGCTTTGTCGAACGTAACGGTAGGTATGGTACTTACACCCATCTCCAATGAGTCTACATAATGAAGCGTCTCCGGATCGAAGTTCTCCAGCGGTTTGCCGTCCAAGTAAATCATCGTCAGTGTGACGTTGCTCGATGTAGTTACGGAGAAATGGATAATATACGTGCGGCTCGCTCCGTTGAGAGGACGAACAGTCAACTTATAATCACCGTTAAGTGTTCCTTCGGGCAACTCACGAACAGTAACCTTCTGGAAATCCTTATTATCTTCCAACCACGTCACCTCAGGCAGTTTCGTTGTGCCTTGCTCCAGATTAACCCAATACTCGTTCTTCTCTGCCTCAAAGCCTTCAATCAAGTCGCCGTCCAGATAGATACCCTGCAGCGTGTTGACGCTATAGGTCGCTACCGAGAAAGCAATCTGATAAATGGACGTACTTCCGTCACCGGCTGTTACCGTGATACGCGTCTTACCGTTCACACCGCCCGAGGTAATATCGATCTTCTGATACTCATCGCCCTCGACAGCTTCTATCTCCGGTAACTCTGTGGTACCTACCGGCAGCACGTACGAATAACTGAACACATCCGGGTGAAAGCCTTCCAGATCCACGCCGTCAATCTTAATACCTTTCAGCGTCGAGCGGTCAGATTTCAGTGTCGAGAAGACGATCTTATATACCGACTGATCGGATTTGTTTCCCGCCGTTACTGTGATACGGAACGTACCATCGACAGCACCGTTCAGGCCCACGGAATCAATCGTCTGATCCTTATCGCCACGCGAATAGAGGATCTTTGGCAACGACGTAGTACCCATCTTCAGCAGTACGTAGTACGTCATGTTCTCCGGTGTGAAGTTGAGCTGTGTCGTGTCGTCCGGCAGACAGGGGTTACAACGCATCACCTGGTCGCCTTGCAATTGCAGGCTGGCAAGATACGAATACGAAGAAGCTTCCAACTTGATATTGAGCTTGTACACTTTTGCTACCGTATTACCCGGTGTAGTCACAGAGATCTGAACAGTAGTTCCGTCGATAGCGTCACCTGTCGGCAGCGGATTCGGGGTCACAACGATTGTCTGCTCGCCTACATTATATGCAGACACAGGATTGATCGTCAACGTCGGCGTACCTACCGGCAACGACACTTTATATACTGTCTGTGTCGGTGTGAAGCCCGGGATAGACATACCGTTGACCTGAATATCCTTCAGTGTGTTATCTGCCAATTGACCCACCGCAAACTTCACCTTATAGGTTGCTTTTGACTTACCGTCAGCAGCCGTTACGGTCAACTCTGCCGTGCCGGTCTTTGACTCCGGCTGTTTAACCGATACCGTCTGTTCGTCCTCTTGCTTCTCGTACGTTACCGAGTCGATCTCCTGTGTACCGTACGGTAACTCTACGTTGTAGTTATAGGTACTCTGGTTGAAATTCGACACGCTTGCGTGTTGCTGTTTACCATTGATGTCCTTGTAGTAGTACATAATGTTCGCCAACTTCGCATTGCTGCTCGCAGCGGCCTGGAAACGAATCTTATACACCGTCTTGTTATTGCGATTGTTCTCGGCATAAACGGTAATAGTCGTCACTTCGCCTACTTTACCCTTCACGATCTCGATCTCATCACCGCTCAACTTACGACCTTGGAACTCCACGGTCTTCGAAGTGCTCTGATTCGGCACGTTCGACAAGGTACCCGCACCACGACGGGCCTCGATCTCAGGAATAGTAGTGGTGCCTTCCGGCAAGAAGTACACCTGTTCCTCCGTGCTGTTCGGGTCAAAACCCTTCCACTGTGTTCCACCTACACGCAGCGTCTGGATCTTCGAGGAGTAAATCAACTCCACGTCATCCACATACAGCGAATTACCTTCATACAAACCGTCGTTCGCGCGGAAGTTAGGATAGTTGGAGGCCGACAGAATAAGGTTACATTTCTTCGGGGTCTTGTCCGTCAAATAGTAAATAGGCACCAGCACGCGTGTCCATGAACCGTAGTTCTTACGGTCACGAAGCCAACCCTCTGCCACCTGGTCACCCGGCGTGGTCGTCTTACACTGGTTCCAGTTCAACGACAGACGGATATCCGACTCCTCATCTTCTACCGTCGTCGAGGTACAGTTCGTGTTCTTGTTCTTGTATGACGAACCTTGTGCGGTTCCTGCCCAAGAGTAGAAAAGGATATGGAAGTCCTCCTTGTCCGTGTTGTTACCCGTACGCTTGATCCAGATAGCTACCGTATCCGGACGGTGGGTAAACGAGATACCACCCTTCGTACCGGCGGTTGCCGAACCTGTATTCAAACCCTCCAAGTACTGCCATCCGTATCCCAGCGAAGCATATCCCGGAGACGTCTCCGTGATACCTGCCGCGCCGACCGTCTGGTCCTGCACCATCAACGAGTAGTTACCCGTGTGACCGGACTCTCTGTGGGAGAAGTTAAAGTTAAAACTCATACCGAGCGCTGACTGGGATACGTTCGACGCATGCCAGTATTTCAGCTGAGGTTCACCCTCAAATGTAGAACCGCTCCAGTCTTCAAAACCCGGGTCCGGTAATTGATAGTCGTCTGCCATTAATGACCACGGCAATAAAATCACCGTCAAACAGACTAAAATACGTTGTAAAAATTTACTCATATTAATATTTTTATTAAATTTATTACGATTTTAGGGTCCAAATAGGGCCATTTTTTATCGAGTGCAAAATTACTGCTATTTTCGCAAGTGGGCAATATCTATTATTATTAAAAAGTGTACAATTTTTAAGGCCTTCTCTAAAGAGAAGTGTAAAATAGACTTTGCAAAATGCACTGATTTTAAGAAAATCCAAAAGAAAATACGGAATGCTCCATGTTATAAATTGTTCGAAAGAATTTTAGGGGATAAAATAGTAGTTTGGCACGAAATTTGTAGACAAGAAAATGGAAAATTATAATTTCATTATATACTATGCAAAATCCAGTGGATATCAGAGAACTGCAAGAGCGCGTGGAGCGCGAGAGTTCGTTCGTAGATGCCTTGACGTTAGGCATGAATCAAGTGATTGTTGGTCAGAAACACCTTGTAGAG